>SHXF01000053.1 GCA_009693435.1 Betaproteobacteria bacterium
TTGTAGTCGTCATGACTCAAAAGTCGGCGGATAATCTCTATCGAGCCCTGCTTGGACAGGGTGCGTTTGATCTGATTCTGGCTTTCCACCGCACCACGATAAACGCGGCGCGCAAAAATGTCCAGCGGTATTTATGGGCAACGGGCAGGACTAGCTTTTCGTAGCGTGCGCCGTGCGCACGATTGTGCGAACCATGCAGGACACTAATTCTCCGGCTTGAATCCCGACGCCTTGGCGATTTCACCCCACAGATCGTAGTCGCGCCGCTGCACCCGGGCGAGTTCCTCGGGCGAGGTGCCGGTGGCAATCAGGCCCAGCTTGAAGAGCTGTTCCCTGCCCTGGACGCTGCTCACCGCTTCCACCGTCGCCTTGTTCAGCGCGCGCACCGTCGCAGCCGGCATTCCGGCGGGTCCGTACAAGCCGAACCAGGCCGACACTTCGATGTCCACGCCGCTTTCGCGGAGCGTGGGTACTTCCGGGGTGAACGGCGAGCGCACCGCCCCCGACGAAGCCAGGATGCGCACGCGGCCCGCGCGGTACAGCTCCAGCAGTTCGGTGCAACTCACCGAGAGCATGGGCAGCTGACCCGCGGCCAGATCGGCGGCCGCGGGTCCGGCGCCTTTGTAGGGCACATGCACCAGTTCCAGTCCGGTGCGCTGCGCGAACAGCACGCCGGTGAGGTGCTGTATGGTGCCGGCCCCGGCCGAGCCGTAGCTCGCCTTGTCGGGATTGGCCTTCGCCCAGATGCGCAACTCGGACAGGGTCTTCGCCGGCGTGGCCGGTCCCGAGGCGATGCACATGTCCTGGGTCGCAAGCTGCGTGATCGGCGTGAAGTCGCGAAACGGATCGAAGCGCAGGTCGCGGAAAATATGGGAGAAGAGCGTCATCGGTCCGTTGGGCACCAGCACCAGCGTATTGCCATCCGGGGCCGCGGACTTTACCGCCTCGACCGCGATGCGACCGGCGGCGCCGGGACGGTTCTCGACAATCACCGCTCGTCCGAGGACGTCGCGAATGCGCTCGGCCAGATAGCGCGCCAGCACATCCGTCGATCCGCCCGGCGGAAAGCCGATCAGGATGCGCGCCGGTTGTTGCGCCTGCGCGGCGCCGGCGACCAGCAGCGCGGCGGCGAGGGTGATTTTCAGCAACCTCGATTTCATCATCTACTCCCGAGCCGTGTCACGGTTTGACTGGATCCCGGCTTGTGCGTCGTGCTCTGCGAACGCCGCTTTCGCGATCCGCCATCCACCCAGCGTCGCGGGTGCCCCGCAATATGGCATGACATGCACCATCACTTCGAAAACCTGATCGCGCGTCACGCCGTTGTTCAGCGCGCCGCGAATGTGGTTTTTTAGTTCCTCCGGGCGATTGAGCGCTGCGAGGAGGGCGATGGTTAGCATGCTGCGAAACGGCGGCGGCAGGCCGGGTCGGGCCCAGACGGCGCCCCAGCCAAATTCCGTCACCAGTGCCTGCAACTCCCTGTCATGCTCGCTCGCAGAGGCAAAGGCCGAGTCGGTATAGGCCTTCCCCATGACTTGCGAGCGCAACAGCAGGCCCTTGTCGAAGTTTTCACTGTTCATTTACTCTCCTTTGTCGGCGTGACACGGCATTGCGGCACGATACAGTGCGATAGAGTATTACCGCGCGACAGGTTATTGCGGCGCCAAACGCAGCGTACACGGTCGCGCGAGCCTTGACTTATTTTACCCGCGGGTAAAAGCTGTACCCTCGGTGCCTGAAACGAGGCGAATACAAAGCGAGCGTCACGATGAACGAGGTGTTTGTGATCGGGGTCGGCATGACCCCCAGCGGCAAATTTCTCGACCGTTCGGTCAAGGACCTGACCCGTGAAGCGGTGGGAAAGGCCATAGCCGATGCCGGCATCGCACAGGCCGACGTGTCGGCGGCGTTCTTTGCCAACGCCACGCAGTCGCCGATGGAAGGCCAGCACATGGTTGCCGGCCAGGTGGCGCTGGGCGAACTGGGTTTCGCGCGCATACCGGTGATGAACGTGGAAAATGCCTGCGCCAGCGGCGCGACGGCATTTCATCTGGCCTGTGCCTACATCCGCGCGGGCATGAGCGACGTGGCACTCGCGGTAGGCGCGGAGAAAATGTACAGCAACGACCGCGAGAAAACCTTTTCGGTATTCAACGGGGCGTGGGACGTTCATAAGGTCGAGGAGATCACGGCGAACCTGGTGAAACTGGGCGAAGGCGTGGAACCGCCTGCCGGACGAGGCGGCACCGGCGGCGAGCGCAGCATTTTCATGGACGTCTACGCGGCCCTTGCCAAGCAGCACATGAAAACCTTCGGCAGTACCGAGCGCCAGCTTGCCGCTGTATCGGCCAAGAACCACGGCCACTCGGTGCACAATCCGCTGTCCCAGTACCGCAAGGCCATGTCGATCGATGACGTGCTGGCGGCGCGCATGATCGCCTGGCCGCTTACCTTGCCCATGTGCGCGCCCATCAGCGACGGCGCCGCCGCGGCCATACTGGTGAGCAGGGAGGGCCTGAAGCGCCTCGCCGCGGATCAGCGCGGGCGCGCGATCAGCGTGCTGGCAACGGTGGTGGCGAGCGGCAGCACGCACGGTCCGGCGGAATACGACAAGCACATCTGCCGCACCGCCGCGTTCGCGGCGTACGAGCAAGCGGGTGTCGGCCCTGGCGACATTTCGGTGGCGGAAGTCCATGACGCATCGGCTTTCGCCGAGTTGCTGCAGAGCGAACTGCTGGGTTTTTGCGAGTTTGGCCAGGGCGGCTGGCTCGCGGAGCGGGGAGAGACGTCGATCGGGGGCAGGCTGCCGATCAATCCTTCGGGCGGACTGGAGTCCAAGGGCCATCCGATAGGGGCGACGGGACTGACCCAGATTGTCGAGCTGGTGGCGCAGTTGCGCGGCGAAGCCGGGGCGCGCCAGGTCGATGGGGCGCGCGTCGCGCTCGCCGAGAATGGCGGCGGATTCCGCGGCTTCGAGGAGGCCGCGGCCAGCGTGACCATCCTCGCGCGCAGCTGAGACGCCGTGTCGATCGCCAGCCTTCTGGTAGCCAGCGCGCGCACCCATCCGGATTGCCGCGCGATCTCGGTGGGTGCAACCGTCTATTCGACGTATCGCCGGTTCCACGCGCGCGTAGCGGGTCTGGCCGCGGGCCTGCGCAAGCTGGCCGGTGGTGTGCCGGGCGAGCGCATTGCGATCGTGTCCGCCAATTGCCCGGAATACATGGAAGTGATGTGGGCTGCGTGGCATGCGGGGCTTTGCATCGTGCCGGTAAATGCCAGGCTGCACCCCAGGGAGGTGGCGTGGATCCTCGACAACTGCGGCGCCGTCGCCTGCTTTGTGAGCGCAGATCTGCTCGAATCGATTGCACCGCTGCAGGCGGAACTCGACCGGCTCAAACATCTGGTCTGCGTGACATCGGCAGAATACGAGGCGTTGGCGGCATCCCCTGTGATGCCTCATGCAGAAGTGGATGGCGAGGCGCCGGCGTGGCTCTTTTACACCAGCGGCACGACGGGCAAGCCCAAGGGCGCGACCCTGAGCCATCGCAATCTGCTGGCGATGACCTTGCGCAATTATGCGGACATCGAACAGTACTCGAGCGATGACAGCATACTTCACGTGGCGCCGTTCTCGCATGCCAGCGGCCTGTTTTCGCTTGCCCTGGTGGCCAAGGCGTCGAACCATGTGATACCGGAGTCGCGCGGATTCCAGGAGGCCGAACTGTTCGACCTGATTGCGGCGTACCCGCGTTCAACGCTGTTTCTCGCGCCCACCATGCTGAATCGTCTCGCGCGCCATCCGGGCAGTGCCCTCGCCAGGGTCGACCACCTGAGGACGCTTATCTACGGCGGCGCACCGATGTACCTGGAGGATACCAAGCGCGCGCTGAATGCATTCGGGCCCTGTCTCTGGCAGGGGTACGGACAGGGCGAAACGCCGAACACCATCGCCTTCCTGTCCAAAGCCTGGCACGCGGCGGTGGACCATCCGCGCTACGAGCAGATGCTTGCCACCGTCGGCGTGCCGCGCACCGGTGTCGATGTCCGCGTCGCCGGCGCCAGCGACGAAAGTCTGCCGGCCGGCGAGATCGGTGAAATAATCGTGCGCAGCGAAGTGACCATGTCGGGCTACTGGAACAACCCGGAGGCGTCGGCAAAAACCCTGAGCGGGGGCTGGCTGCACACCGGCGACCTGGGCTGTTTCGACGAATTCGGTTTTCTGTCGCTCAAGGATCGTTCCAAGGATGTGATCATTTCCGGCGGCAGTAACATCTATCCGCGTGAAGTGGAGGAAGTCATCCTGCTGCATCCGGACGTGCTGGAGACGGCGGTGGTGGGGCGGCCCAGCGCCGAATGGGGCGAGGAGGTGGTGGCGTTCGTGGTGGCGCGGGGTGACACCGTGCCCGGCGCAGAGCTGGACAAGCTATGCCTGGATAACATCGCGCGCTTCAAGCGACCCAAGCAGTACCGCTTCATCGACAGCCTGCCGAAGAACAACTATGGAAAAATACTGAAAACGGAATTGCGGGTGCTGGCCGCGAAGGACTGAGAAGGCAGAGCAGCCGGCGCAGCGCGTGTGGCGGAGTTTGCAGGTAACTCGAAATTTGCAGGTAACCCTGGAGGAGACGCGATGGGAACCATGGCTGAACAGCAGGTAACGGCGCGGCCGCTGTGCGCGCATGTCGGTGCGGAGATGCTGGGGGCGCGGATCGCCGACCTGGATGACGGCGGATTTGCCGTGGTGCGTGAGGCGTTCTTCCGCCACACCATGCTGATTTTTCGCGACCAGTTCCTCGGTCCGGATGCGCAACTCGCCTTCACGCGCCGCTGGGGCGGCGTCTATATCACGCCCTACGTCAAAAAGCTCGAGGGCTATCCGGAAGTGCTGGCCGTGGTGAACTGGGGCAAGGACAAGACCGTGACCGAGGCGTGGCACTCGGACGCCTCGTTTCTCGCGGAGCCGCCCGGCATCGCCATTCTGGCGGCGCAAGTCCTGCCGTCCGCGGGCGGCGACACCATGTTTGCCAATACCTACGCGGCCTACGATGCGCTGTCGGAGCGCATGAAGCAGCTTCTGGAGGGCCTGCGCTGTATCAATGTGGACACGGTGCTCGCGAAGTTCGCCGGTGTCGTCGATCCGAACCTGAAGCCGCACAGCCATCCGGTGGTGCGCACGCACCCGGTAACGAAGCGCAAGTGCCTCTACGTGAACCCCCTGTTCAGCATGCATTTCGACGGCATGACTGCCGACGAAAGCAGGGGATTGCTGCAGTATCTGTTCGAGCATTGTTCGCGCTACGAGTTTGTCTATCGCCATCAGTGGCGAGCCGGCGACGTGGTGATGTGGGACAACCGCTGCAGCATGCACTATGCCGTGCACGATTACGGCGTCGAGCAGCGGCTGCTGCACCGGACCACCGTCGACGGTTCCGGCCGCCCGGTCTAGCACGGCATGAAGGTCACGCGCATCCATACGGGCAAGGACGGCGAGGCTTATTTCGAGGACGTGGAGGTCTCATTCGATTCCGGCCTGCCCGGCGCCTATTCGGCCACGCTGCCGGTCGAGCGCTTTTTCTTCCGCACCTTCCCCCAAGGCCACGTGGTCGACTACCACGTCGCTCCGCGGCGCCAGTGGGTGATCATCGTGTCGGGCGTGATCGAAGTCGACTGCGCGGGCGGATGCCGCCGTTTCTCTGGAGGAGACATCCTCTTCATGGACGACCTGCACGGCCGCGGCCACATCACGCGCGGCATAGAGGGCACCTGGGTGCTCGCCTATCTGCCCGTGCCGCCGGATTTCGATCTGGCAGCATTGGGCGCCGCTGCGGCGGGTTAGTGCGATGCAGGCCACCATGAAAGCGGCATACGTGAGCGTTTCCGCGGCCGGGCTGCACTGGGAGATCCGCGATGCGGCCGTACCCCAGCCTGCGGCTACGCAACTGCTGGTGCGGGTGTCGGCGAGTTCACTGAACCGCGGCGAGCGTACCTTGCTCGACGAGCAACGTGCTGCGGCCGGTTCGAAGCCGGTGCCGCCCCGCATCGGCGGCATCGACGCCGCCGGTGAGATCGTTGCCATCGGCAACGCAGTGAACGGATTCAGGACGGGGGAGCGGGTCGCCGGGCGATGCGCCGGGGGCTACGCAGAGTTCGCCCTGCTGAACGCCCCTGAAGCGATGCGCATCCCCGATGCGTTGAACGCGGCTGAGGCGGCCTGCCTGCCGGTCAGCTATACCGTGGCGCACGACTCGCTGGTGGTGCACGGGCACATCGCGGCAGGCGAGACGGTGCTGATCGCGGGCGCGGCGTCGGCTGTCGGCGTGGCATCGCTGCAGATTACCAAGCACCACGGCGCCAAAACCATCGGCACCTCGGGCTCTTTGGACAAACTTGCGCGGCTGAAGACAGCCGGTCTGGATGCAGGCTTGCACACGCGCAGCGGTGATTTCGCCGAGGCGGTGCTGCAGGCCACGGGCGGCAAGGGCGCGGATATCGTCATCGATACCCTGGGACCCTCCATCTTTAATGCGATCCTCCAATGCATGGCAGTCGACGGGTGCATGGCGACCATAGGGCGCATGGCCGGGCCGGCGAAGGTGGATCTGGACCTGGACTTCTTCGCCATGCGCCGCTTCAACCTGTTCGGGGTGAGCAATCGAATGCGCACGAGCGCGCAGCGCGCGCTGACGGTGCAACTGTTCGTCGATGACTTCATGCCGGCGTTGGCAAAGGGCGCGTTCAAACCGATGATAGACCGCAGTTTTGCACTGCAGGACGTGGCGCAGGCGCACGACTATCAGTCGCAGGACCGGCATGTGGGGAAAATCGTACTGACGGTGTGATCTGCCGCTGCGGCATTGCGCAGCAAACGAGGGGGGAGGGGCGCATGAAATCGAACCACACAGGATGGCGCAGGGGCCGGTCGTGGGCCTGCATGGCACTCGGCGTGTTTGCGAGCGCGAGCGCGCAGGCGCAGGGCTGGCCGGCAAAGCCCATTTCGCTGGTGACTGCGGGCGCGCCCGGTGACGGCCTGGATGTGATCTCCCGCGCGCTCGCCCAGGGCATTTCGAGGGCGCTCGGCCAGACGCTGATCGTCGACAACCGGCCGGGAGCCGGTGGCAAGATCGCCATGCTGGCCGTCAAGAACGCGCCCGGTGACGGCTACACCATCGGCGCGATGTCGCTGAACAACATTCCGCTGGCGGCGGTGAATGCGGAGGCCGGCTACGATCCGGTGAAGGACTATGCGCCGATCTCGCTGGCCGCGGACGCCATACCCATGCTCGTGGTGGCGCCATCCCTGCAGGTGAAGACCGTGCAGGAATTGATCGCCCATGCGAAGGCCAATCCGGGCAAGCTCAACTACGGCAGCAGCGGTGTGGGCAGCATCTTCCATTTCTATGCCGAGTGGCTGCGCCAGATGGCGGGCATCAACATCGTGCATGTGCCCTACAAGGGCGAGGTGCTGGCGCTGAACGACATCGTCAACGGCCGCATCCATCTCATGTTCGCTTCCGGCATTTCCAAACCCTTCGTCCAGGGCGGCAAGCTGGTGCTGGTGGGCACTGCCGGCCCGCAGCGCATGGCGGACTTTCCGGGCACCGCAACCATGGCTGAATCGGGCCTGGCGGAGTTCGTCGTGACCGGCTGGATCGGGTTGGTCGCGCCGGTCGGAACGCCGGGCGATATCGTCGCGAAACTCAATGGCGCGGTCGCGAGGGCAGTGGTGTTCGAGGAAGTGAAGAAGCTTCTGAACAATTTCACCTTCGTCGAGCGCGGCAGTTCCGCGGAGGAGTTCGGCCAGAAGATCCGCGTCGATGTGGAGCGGTTGCGCAGAATCGGACGCGCCGGCAACATCGTCCTCGAATGACCGGTCGGACGCAACGGCGATGTCCTCGGCAGTGAGAAAACTTGCGGCGCTCGCCGCCCTGATTCCCGCTGCGCTGCTCGTATCCTGGAATGCGGGTGCGCAAGCCTATCCGGCAAAGCCGATACGCCTGGTGGTGCCCTTCGCCGCAGGCGGCGCGCAGGATACGTTCGCGCGCATCGTCGGCCAGGGGCTGGGTTCGCGAATGGGCCAGAGCGTTGTGGTGGAAAACCGCCCGAGCGCCGCGGGCATCCGGGATGCCCGTATCAGCGCCGACTGAGCGCCGACAACCGGATCGCGCAACGACTGGACGGCGCCTGGCGGTATATTTAAAATAGAATAGAGGAGTCGGATCAATGGCAAAGCTGCGGCACATGGCGGTAGTCGTGCGCGATCTGGAGCGCGCTGCGCAGTTCTACGAAAGTGTTTTCGAGATGCGGCGCGTGGGACGGGAGGATCTGGCAATCGGCTCAGGCATCTACCTGAGCGACGGCGTGATCAACCTTGCGCTGCTCGCCTACAAATCCAAAGAGGCGTCCGGCTCCGACAACCCGGAGACCCTGGTTGGCGCCCACCATTTCGGGTTTCAGGTGGAGAATCTGGAGGAGGCCCAGAAAAAAATCGAGGCAGCCGGTGGAAAGTTCTTTTTCGATCTGGGGAAAAGCAAAGAGGACGTCAACTTCGAGAGAAAATTCAAGGATCCCGAGGGCGTCATTTTCGATATATCCGAGAAAGGCTGGTTGGGGACCGGATCGGTTTGACGAGCGGGCCGATACTACGCACCTTTCCTGCATCTTTCCTCCGAAGCAAGGACACATTCAATGCCAATCTGGGACAACACCATTACCGAACGCGACCGGCAAGTCTATGCAACCGCGGGCTACGGCGCGCGCCAGGGCTTGGGCGTGCGGCCGGCGCTGCTGGTGATAGACATGACTTATGCGTTCACCGGCGACCGCCGCGAACCGGTGCTCGAATCGTCGAAGCGCTGGCCGAACAGTTGCGGCGAGGCGGCGTTCGATGCGGTCGCGCAGATCCGTCGCATGCTGGACGCGGCCCGCGCAAACAAAGTGCCCGTCATCTATACGCGCGGGGAGTTTCTCCCCGGCGGGCCGGAAGCGGGGCGCTGGGCGGGCAAGGTGTCGCGCATGTTCGACAGCCCGACCGACAGCACCGTTAACGGCGACGAAATCGTCAAGGAAATCGCGCCGCAACCGGGCGACATCGTCATCAAGAAAGACAAGCCGAGCGCGTTCTTCTGCACGCCGCTCGTGTCCTATCTGGTCGAGCGCGGCATCGACAGCCTGGTGGTTGCCGGCTGCACCACCAGCGGCTGCGTGCGCGCCTCGGTGATCGACGCGTTTTCCTACAACTACAAGGTCGCGGTGGTCGAAGAGGGCGTGTTCGACCGGGGCGAAGTCACGCACGCGATCAACCTCTTCGACATGAACTCCAAATACGCCGACGTGATCGGCATCGAGGCGGCGCTCACGTACCTGAAATCCTGCGCGCCGGCCGCCTAGCGGTTCTCAGCGGTTCTCAGCGGTTCGGCGCCGGCAGCAGCCGGTGTGCGCGCAGAAAATCCAGCACCAGCCGGTCGAAGGCGCCCGGCGCCTCCAGCGCGCAAATGTGGCCGGTGTCGGGTATCTCGTGAAATACCGCGCCATGCACCTTCAGGCTGGCAGCGCGCGTCGTCGCCAGAGCCGGGTCGTGCTGGCCGGCGATATACAGCGCTGGCACATCGATTCGATGCAGGCGTTCCGTCACCGACCACGCCTTGATGCCGGTAAACATCGCCACCAGCGATTCGCGCCGCAGGCTCCCCGCGCGTTCCATGAATGTTTCCATCAGGTACGCGCCCATCGCCGTATCGAAGAATCCCGGCGCGGCGAGGTCCCGCATGTGCTGCGCATAGTATCGGGCGACGTCGCCGCTGCCGTAACCGCGGATCCGCTCGTCCATGAACGCCGCAATCTCGGGTCCGGACGCGGAACATCCGGCCGCAATCAGCGCGGTCACGCGGCCGGGATGCGATGCGGCGAACTCCTGTGCGACGCTGCCGCCCACGGACAGCCCGGCCACGATGGCGGCGTCGATTCTCAGGTGGTCGAGGATGCCTGCAACATCATCGCTCATGGCGCTGATTGCGCAATCGTCCGGGCGCGCCGAGCGGCCATAACCGCGCAGGTCGATCGCAATGACCTTGAACCAGAGCTGGAAATGCGCCGTCTGGTGGCGCCACAGCGTGTGATCGAACGGGTTGGGGTGCAGGAAAACCATGGCCGGTCCGCTGCCGGTGGATTCATGGTTGATCGGGACGCCGTTGAGATGGACTACGGGCACGGGCTCACTCCTTGAAGAACGCGCATCGAAGGCACTCTCAGGCGATGCTCTCTGTGTCGCGTACGGGAATCCACAGGCCGATTCAGGCGTAAGCCCCCGAGATCCGCTCCCAGAATATGATCCGGTTGCGAAGAAAAATCAGTAGCCGATCGAGAATGAAACCGATGATGGAGATGGTCAGCACGCCGGCAAAGGCTTTGGCGTATTCGAAGGAGGCGGTGGCGTAGGAGATGTAGTAACTAAAGTGGACCCCTGAGTCAAGACCATAACTCGCTCGGTTTAAGCTGCACATTCGACTTCACTTGCAGCTGGACGGCGCTGCCCCGGTTTTGTCCTGCCTTGTCCTGCTTTGCCCTGCTTTGCCCTACTTTGGTCTTTGCTGTTGCTTTTGATTTTGCCTTTGCCTTTGCGGTGGAGGAACCCCCTGTGAAGCGTAGCGGAACAGGGGGTTCCTCCACCGCGCCGCCGTCCGTCCATACTGATGACCACCCCTTCGCGCTTGAGTACGCCGGTGAACGCCTCGCTGGTGAACTGCGATCCCTGATCGCTGTTGAAGATCTCCGGCTTGCCGTGGGTGTGCAATGCCTCCTCCAGGCAAGCCACACAGAACACCGACTCCATGCTGTTGCTGATGCGCCAACTGAGCACGCAACGCGAGTACCAGTCGATGATCGCCACCAGGTACGCGAATCCATGTGCCAGCCGGATGTAGGTGATGTCGGTGCTCCAGACCTGATTGGGCCTGACCACCTTGGGCCTGACCATCTTGGGCCTGACCACCGGGACCCCACGAAGCAGGTAGGGATAGACCTTGTGCTCAGGGTGTGCACCGCTGGTATTGGGCCCCGGCGCCATGCCAGCCAGCCCCATCTGGCGCATCAGGCGTTGTACCCGCTTGCGATTGACGCCGTGGTCCGCCTCGCCAAGAAATATCACCATCCTGCGGCTCCCATAGAACGGATGCCGGGTGTATTCCTCGTCGATCAGCCCACTGAGGAGCAGATCGGTTTCGTCGACTTGCACGGGCATCTTGTGGGCATAGACCGTGGCTCGCGATACCCCTGCCAGAACACATTGCCGGATCACCGCCACCCCATCGCTTGAATCGATCCACCCTTGCCGGGTCATGGCAGGCTGATCCCGGACTTTTTTTTGAGCCAGTCCAGTTCCACCTTGAGCTTGCCAATCTCGCTGTAGAGCACCTCCGGCTACCGGTGCGCGGCAATCATTGGCTTGGGGCGGCGCTTTCCTTCAAACAGCGTTTTAGCTTGCTCCTGAATCTCCTTCTTCCACTGTCCGATCTGCACCGGATGAACACCGTACTGCTGCCCAATCTCGTTGATCGTCTTCGCCCCTCGCAAGGCCTCCAAACCAACCTTCGCCTTGAACTCCGGCGTGTGGACTTTCCGCTTCTTTGAATCACCCATTTCTTCTAATCCCTTTTGACAGCGCACAGCTTAAACTGCTGTCTTAAAAACGGGGTCTGCTTTAATGCGTAGGCACCAGATGTTTGATTGGTTTTCCGGGGTAGCGCTTTCTTGCCGCCTCCATGGCCCAGCTTGATTGTTCGTCGCTCAACGCAGAATCGACCGTGACCAGGTAATCGCTCATCTGGATGATCATCGAGTTGGCGGTGCTGCCGCGCACATGCTGGATGCGCGGCGACATATCCATCAACCGCCAGCCGGTTCAGCGAATTCCCATTCAATCAAACCTTGCGGCGCATCGTTCAGGCCGTCGCGCGCTCGCCATTCTGCTCTCGCAGCAGCCGATCGATCATGCGCCGCGCGAGCACCACGCCGGAATCCGCATTGTTGTCCAGCATGCGCTGCCCGGGGCGCTCATCGATGTTGCGCTGCTGGCCGTCGATCAGCACCTTGTCTTCGTTGAAGGTAAGCGCATTCGCGTTCTGGATGTAGTCGGTCATGGCCGTGTCGTCAATCTTGAAGTCGCGCGCGAACGCCCAGAAATGGAACGTGCTCTTCGGCGTTTCAGGCGTGATGATGTTGATGATGCGCGTGTCGATGCCGCGTTTCTTGTCGCCGGTTCCGGCCGGCACCGCGCCTGCATCGATGATGATGTGGGTGGGCGGTGTGTATTCGATGCGCTGCCAGCGGTCCACTTTGCCGGTGAAATCGCCGGATTTGCGGTACAGGACCGACGGCTCGGTATCGTTCATCACGCGCTCGACCAGCACGCGGCCGGCGTCGGAAGTGGTCTTCACCGGCGTCTTCGCGACATCGCCGGTGCCGATGGTTCTCTGGTGAACGAAAGTGGTGTGCGAGAGGTCGATGAGATTGTCCAGCAGCAATGCGTAATTGCAGGCGTAGCTGAGGCTGCCGTGCGAATAGGCCCAGTCGGTCGCAACCAGCCAGGGCAGTTCTGGAATCAGGTCGGGGTTGGCTGCGGCGGGTTCGCCCATCCATATCCAGGCGAAGTTCCAGCGTTCGACCAGCGGATAGGCGTGCACTCTTGCGCGCGGCGGGATGTTCGCCTGGCCCGGCACTTCGACACACTTCCCGCTGCAGTCGAAGCGCAAGCCGTGGTAGCCGCAGCGCAGGCTTTCGCCTTCCACCGTGCCGCGCGACAACGGCACCATGCGGTGCGGGCAGCAATCGTCGAACGCCGCAGCCTTGCCACCCGCGGTGCGAAACAGCGCCACGGGCCGATCGAGGATGCGTCGCGCCAAGGGCTTGCCGGTGATCTCGGACGACCAACCGGCCGCGTACCAGTAGTTGGTGAGGAAGTTCATTTGTTTTCTCCCGTTTTCCCTGTGGCAATTGTCGAGTGGCACCCCATCGACAGGAAATTCCAACCTGTGTTCTTGACGGCGGCGTGCGAGCGAGGGTGAGGGTTGAAGGCTTCCGACAGCGTCGCTTCAAGCGTCCAGCGGCAGGATCCGGAACTTTTTCCGGTCGCGCGTGCGCAACGCGCGAAAGTGCCTCTCATCCAGGGTCAGCACATCTCTCGCGCGGTGCCGTTCAGCGAGGACGACCAGTGACGCATCGGCAAGCCCGATGTGCAGGGTGGGATAACGCTCAAGTATTCTTTTGGCGGCTGCTACGTCCGCCGCGTCAAACGGTTCCAGTTGATATGCTCCTCTGACAACTTCATCGAGAAGCGCCGACTGCGCCGAGGCGCCGATATTCCTTGCGAGCAGGTAATCCAGTTCCGCCAGCACAAAGGGTGACAGGAGCAGGGGTGGGCTGGCACGGGAGAGCGCATCCGCGCACTGTGCGTGATAACGCTGGCTGGCGTCGACCGCCGAAAGCAGTCCGCTGGTGTCCAGGAGAATCAAGTCTCTCCGAAGCCGGCAAGGGCTTCGTCCATTCGCTCTGCCAGGCGCGGCTTGCCGCTCTTGAACAAAGGCAGGCGCGGCTGCGGTGGAATGGCGCGCGCGGTTAGGTCACGAAGCGCTTCACGAATTAGCTCCGCCTCGCTGCAACCGCGCAGCTCCGCGATCTGTGCGAGCGCGCGCTTTAATTCCTCGGGCACATAGAGTGTGGTTTTCTGCATGCCATACATCGTACCATATACTGACTGAAACTGGCTGGCCCGGGTTGCGCTCGCACGAATCGTCAGTGGACAAAGTTCGCACTCAAACCCGGGCCGAATATTTACCTTTATCCAGTTGTTCACAAGCGCCTTACCTGTCCTCCTGAAGGACGAGGGTCGCATTGAGGCGCTGTTCACCCTGAATTTCCTCTCGCTGCTGGTGCAGGCCCTCATCGAGCGCGAGCTACGTCTTGCAATGAAGCGCGAGATAATCAAGGAACTTCCTCTGCACCCCGAGCAGCGTCAGTGCATCCACCCCACCTAAAGTGGACCCCTGAGTCAAGACAATAACTCGCTCGGTTTAAGCTGCACATTCGACTTCACTTGCAGCTGAACGGCGCTGCCCCGGTTTTGTCCTGCTTTGCCCTGCTTTGGTCTTTGCTGTTGCTTTTGATTTTGTCTTTGCGGTGGAGGAACCCCCTGTGGAGCGTAGCGGAACAGGGGGTTCCTCCACCGCGCGCGGAAATTTGTCCACGATCAGTGCTCCGCCACCGATCGCGGTTCGATACACGACTGACGGCGTTTTGTATTCCAGAGACTGGTGAGGACACTCGGCGTTATAGAAGACGAAGTATTCGACCAGACCGACCATCAACTGCCCCATCGTGGCATAGCCCTTCAAATACACGTCCTCATGCTTGACGTTGCGCCAGAGCCGCTCGACGAATATGTTGTCGAACGCGCGCCCCCGCCCATCCATGCTGATGACCACCCCTTCGCGCTTGAGTACGCCGGAGAAGGCGTCGCTGGTGAACTGCGATCCCTGATCGCTGTTGAAGATCTCCGGATTGCCGTGGGTGTGCAATGCCTCCTCCAGGCAATCCACACAGAACACCGACTCCATACTGTTGCTGATGCGCCAACGGAGAACGCAACGCGAGTACCAGTCGATGATGGCCACCAGGTACGCGAATCCATGTGCCAGCCGGATGTAGGTGATGTCGGTGCTCCAGACCTGATTGGACCTGACCACCTTGGGCCTGACCACCTTGGGCCTGACCACCTTGGGCCTGACCACCGGGACCCCACGAAGCAGGTAGGGATAGACCTTGTGCTCAGGGTGTGCACCGCTGGTGTTGGGCCCCGGCCATACCAGCCAGCCCCATCTCGCGCATCAGGCGTTGTACCCGCTTACGATTGACGCTATGCCCCGCCTCGCCAAGGAATATCACCATCCTGCGGCTCCCATAGAACGGATGCCGGGTGTATTCCTCGTCGATCAGCCCGCTGAGGAGCAGATCGGTTTCGTCGACTTGCACGGGCATTTTGTGGGCATAGACCGTGGCTCGCGATACCCCTGCCAGAACACATTGCCGGATCAGCGCCACCCCATCGCCTGAGTCGATCCACTCTTGCCGGGTCATGGCAGGCTGATCCCGGACTTTTTTTGAGCCAGTCCAGTTCCACCTTGAGCTTGCCAATCTCGCTGTAGAGCAACTCCGGCTCCCGGTGCGCGGCAATCATTGGCTTGGGGCCGCGCTTTCCTTCAAACAGCGTTTTGGCTTGCTCCTGAATCTCCTTCTTCCACTGCCCAATCTGCACCGGATGAACACCGTACTGCTGCCCAATCTCGTTGATCGTCTTCGCCCCTCGCAAGGCCTCCAGACCCACCTTCGCCTTGAACTCCGGCGTGTGGACTTTCCGCTTCTTTGAATCACCCATTTCTTCTAATCCTTCTTGACAGCGCACAGCTTAAACTGCTGTCTTAAAAACGGGGTCCACTTTACTCTGTGCAACGCCCATCACCTGCGCGAACTAGAGAGAGCCTGGGAGCAGGACGCTCAACGCTGGGCTAAGAAGATGCAGGTTCTGTTGCCAAAAATCAACGAGGCAACCCAAAGCGCAGATGGATGCCTGAGCGAACAGGCCGCCGAAAAATTCCGCAAGCGCTATCGAAAGATATTGAACCAGGGCGATCTCGAATGCCCCCCACCGAATCTCGAACATCACGCGGGAAAACGTGGCCGCATTCCCAGAACCAAGTCACGCAACCTCCTGGAGCGGCTGCGCGTGTTTGAGACGGAAACCCTCAGATTCATGACCGACAAGCTGGTGCCGTTCACCAACAATCAGGGCGAAAACGACATCCGCATGACCAAGGTGCAGCAAAAAATCTCCGGCTGCTTTCGGTCTTTCGAGGGCGCCCAAATCTTCTGCCGCGTGCGCAGCTATCTCTCCACCTGCCGCAAGCACAACATCTCACCAACCATTGCCCTGCAAACCCTTTTCTCAGGCCTCCTCCCAGATTTCATCAAGCAGCTAGAATGATTGCTGAATAGTTACGTGATTTTCAATGAATAGCGATAGCGGGCGGACTCAGTCCTCCTGAAGCATGCGCAGCAGCAGTAACGGAATCACGGCTGGTCTTCCATCTCGGATGGACCGGGCGTGGGAGTCAGGTTTGTTTTCTCGCCAACCGCGCCTGCCCGATCTCTGGCGAGTTGCGTGGGTTGGTCATCAAGCCATTCGGTGTCGTTGTTCGTTGTCGTTGATATCCTCGCGCGCGTGCCGACTGTGCACGGCGCGCCGGGAATCATGATTGCGTTGCCTGTCCCTGTACAGCGATACTCCACACTCACACCTGCAGGAAGCGAACATGAACGATGGAATGGAAATCAAAGCGTCCCTCGCGGAACTGGCGACGGTAAGAAGGACCCTCCCGCACGAGGAGGAACCGGAGGAGTTCGGCCACGCCAGCATCCGCCGCGCTCCGAATCCCGGCTGTTGTTTCCTGGCGCGCGCGTTGGTGCTGCTCGTCGCGGTATTCACCTTTCTTGCGCACGCACCGGGAGGGTTGGCGCAGAGCGGAGCCTACCCCAACCGGCCAATCCGCTTCGTAGTGCCGCTGCCGCCGGGCGGGGGCAATGATTACCTGGGGCGCCTGCTGGCCGAACGGATGACGCGAAGCATGGGCCAGCCGGTGCTCGTGGAGAACCGCGCCGGCGCGGGCGGCAACATCGGTACCGATTTTGTCGCCAAACAGCCGGCCGACGGTTATACCTTGCTGATCACGACGAACGGGCACGTCATCAGCCCGTTCATGCACAGCAAACTGCCCTTTGATGCGATCCGCGACTTCGATGCCGTGTCGATGGTTGCTTCCACCGCGCTGGTGCTGGTGGTGACTCCGTCGCTGCCCGCCAATAACGTGCAGGAATTTATCCTGCTGGCGAAAGCAAAGGCGGGCGGCGTCACCTACGCCTCGGCGGGCAAGGGCACGCCGCAGCATCTGGCGGGCGAATTGTTCAACCAGTTGACCGGCATAGAACTGCTGCACGTGCCCTACAAGGGCGCCGGACCGGCCATCGCCGATCTGCTCGGCGGCCAGGTGCAATCATTCTTCGGCGCGATCAACTCGCTGCTGCCGCACATCCGCACGGGCAAGATGCGCGCGCTCGGCGTGCCGAGCGCAAAACGCATTGCGCAATTGCCTGACGTGTCGACCGTGGCGGAGCAAGGCCTGCCCGAGTTCGTGGTTGAGAGCTGGTTCGGTGTGCTCGCCGCTGCCGGCACCCCCAAGAATATTATCACCCGGCTGAACGCCGAGATCGGCAAAGTGGTGCACGACCAGGCCCTGACCCGAGAGAAATTCACCCCGCTCGGTATTGAGCCGCTCGCTTCCACGCCGGAACAGATGACGGAAGCGATGAAGTCGGAAATGGCGAAGTGGGGCAAGGTGATAAAAAGCGCGGGGATCAAGCCGGAGTAATGCCGTTTCCGGGAGGCACTCCGACGTGCAGGAAGAGAACATGAGCGAAGGAATGGAAATCAAAGCGACGCTCGCGGCACTGGATATGGCAAACGCGATGCTCGCGCACGAGGAGGCACCGGACGCGGTCGACGACGTCAGTATCGGTCTCCGGAAATAACGAAAAAAATGCGGGTCAGGGCGCAATGGCGCTACCTCTGCGATATCGGGAAGGTTGGGCTGAGCGCAGCGACTCCCGACATTGAGTCGTGCAGGCTGCAAGTTGGGGTTCGCTTTGCTTCCCGCCAACCGACTCAATCTGTTCGAGCCTGCGCACCCGGCGCAGCAAATGAAGGGGCTTGATTTTCCCATTCCTCGCCTTGCTCTCAGTGGCTGCGCCGATTCGCCGATTCGGTCAGCGATTCAATTGGGGCTCGAACAAGATGATCCAGGCCTCGCGCGGCGATACGATAGGCATCGAGCCCGACTTGCCCCATGCGAGCACGCGCTTGTCGCCGGTCACGAACAGTTCGGCCCCGCCGAGTGCGGCGGCCGACCAGCTGTTTCAGCGGGTCATCGCACAGCCCCGGGGCGGCAATCGCGCTCACCCGGATATTGGTATCGAGGAAGACGCTCACGATACTTCACGAAAGACATCGTCCTCCATCAGCCAGCCGATCTCGCGTGCGCGCGGAACCGCGATCGCCCGGATCGCATCCAGTCGCTCGCGGAAAATCTGCGTCCGCAGCGCCTCGCGCACCACCTCGCTGCGCGTCTTGCCGCTCAGCTTGCAAATCGCCTGCAGGTCTTTCGTTTCTTTTTCCGAAAGCCGCACGGTCAGGGTGGTTTGCATGCCTTTCTCCTTCTCGTATCACAATGCAATACAAAAGCTAACGTGAACCGTCCCGCCGTTCCCGATTGCGCCAGTCGCGCCGGCGGCGTTACCGACTATGCATGGAAGACAGTTCAGACCTTCGGCGCGCGAAGCACAGGTGAATCGTGGTCACATCGGCTGTTGAGTCCGCGATTCGCAGACAAAAATAGCGGACTCAATCCTCCCGAAGCATGCGCGGCAGCCACACCGAAATCACCGCCGGTCTGCCATTGCGGATCTGTTCGAGCCCGCGCCTCAAAGCTGCCGCCACTTCCTCCGGATCGCGCACGTTTTCCCCATACGCCCCCGCCGCTTCCGCCTCCTTGGCGAAATCGACGGGCGGATCGAAGTAGCCGCCTTCCAGCCCGCCTTTCACCGCATAGCCGTCCGGATAAAAACCTGCAGTAGCGCGGGTGCCGGTGCTGTAGCTGCGGTTCTGGTAGATCACCGTCATGAACGGCGCGCCGTAGTGCGCCGCCGCCCAGATGGCAGCGTTGGCGGCGGCATACATGTAGAAGCCGTCTCCGGTGACGACGATGACATCCTTGTCCGGCTGCCCCAGCTTGGCCCCCAGCCCGGCGCCCGGTCCCCAGCCGCCGGCGCTGCCTGGGTTGCGAAAGTAACTGGCGGGGCGCTCGCATTCGAGATAGTGGTACAGCGGATTGTGCGACAGGGTGTCGTCGATGACGATGCAGTTCTCGTCGAGGACCGCGTTGATCTGATGCGACAGCCACAACGGATCGATGGGTGATTTCGCAGCAACCGAAAGCGCGCCCTGCTTGGCTTTCTCGATGCGTGCACGCGACGCTTTCGCCAGCGCCGCGTGGCGTTTGCCGATCCGATCGTGATCGACCGGGGTGATTATTTTCTTTACCGCGTCGCGCAGCGCCTGCAGGGTCAGCAGCGAATCGGCCGCGAGCCGCATATCCGCCGGAAATTCGTAGGTGGGCACCTTCACCTTGACCGGCTCGACGTCCACGACCGCGATGTACGAGCCCGCGGGTGGCGCGCTCGCCGTGCCCGGCACCCAAGGCACATCCGACTCCAGCACCAGCACCACGTCCGCATCGGCCAGGCTCACGGTGGCCTGGTAGAGCGGATGGTTCATGGGGAAACACTGATACGCGCGGGCGGTGGCATCGACCACGGGGAGAGCGAGTAACTCGCACAATTCCACCAGGGCCGCCAGCGTAGCGGGATTGCGCCCGGAGCGCGAAACCACGACGAACGGATTGCGCGCCGCTGCCAGCCGCGCCGCAAGCGCGACGATGCCATCCGGGTTCGGCGCCGTCGGCAACGGGATACCGAGACGATCGACCGTCGGAAAGCGCGCGCCCGTCATCGGCCGCAACGCGATCTCGCGCGGCAGGCTGAGATAGACGGGGCCGCAGGGCTCGGAGCGGGCCACCTGCAGCGCGCGGCTCACCATCAGTCCGGGATTGTCCTGGTACTCGAGGCGGTGGTCCCATTTCATGTAGGGGCGCACGATGCCGTTCTGGTCGGCGCGCTGCTGGATCCAGAAGTGGCCGCCGTCGCGTGCGCCGCGCATCGAGCCGGGATACCCCACAGGCGGCGCGCCGGCGGTGATCAGCACCGGCAGGCCGCTGTGGAACGCGGTGTGGATGGCGCTGCCGTAGTGTTGTGTGCCGACGTCCACGTGCGCCGCGGTGGCCGCGGCCTTGCCGGTCACCGCGGCATAACCCAGCGCCGCATTGAGGCTGGCGTACTCGTGGGTCATGGTGATCAGCTTCGGCGTCTTTCGACCGTGCGCCTTGGCCTTGGCGATCGCCTCCTGGTAGAACATGATTTCGGAGCCGGAGGTGAAGAACAGGTAGTCGACGCCGCCCAGCGCCATCGCCGCGATGATGGCGTCACCGGCTTCATCGGCGGGGACTTCGGTCCAGTCGTCGGAGGGGGTCATGGTTGGATTGTCTGTTTTGGTTTCCCTCATCCCCGGCCCTTCTCCCGGAGGGAGAAGGGAGAAAATCTGAAGGAGGGAAAAGGGAGAAAATCTGAAGGAGGGAGAAGGGAGAAAATCTGAAGGAGGGAGAAGTGAGAAAATCTGAAGGGGGAAGAAGGGAGAAAATCTGAAGGGGGGAGAAGGGAGAAAATCCTGGAGGGGAAGAAGGGAGCAATGCGAGGGTGAAAAGCGAGAATACGAAAGGAGAAAACTACGGATTGATCGCCGCCACCAGATCGATTTCGATCAGGTATTCGGGATCGGACAAGCGGGTCACACCTATCAGGGTGCTGCCCGGCATCTTCTCCGAATTGAAGAATTTTCGCGTCGCCGGATCTTTCGACACTTTGAGGTACGCGTCCACGTCCAGGGTGAAGGTGCGCTTGTAGACCACGTCCTCCCAGGTGGCGCCCGCGGCCTTCAACTGCAGGTCGAGGTTTTCCATCACCTTGAGATACTGCGCGCGCATATCGCCGGGGGCGACGCACTTGTAGTTTTCATCGGAGGCCGTCTGGCCGGCGACGAAAACGATTTTCATCGGGCCTTCGATGCTGATCAGGCGGGTGAAGCCGGGGTGCTTGTAGATGCCTTCGGGGTTCAGCAGGGTCTTCTTCATGGTTTCTCTCCTGGTGAGTCAATCGGCTTTGATGCCCACGTCCGCGACCAGCTTGGCGCGGCGGGCGATGTCGGCGCGCACCATTGCGGCGAACGGTCCGGGCGCCAGGTGCGCCGTTTCCATGCCCAGCTTCAGCAGGCGGTCCTGCACATCGGGCATGGCCAGAACCGCGCGGGTGTCGGCGGAGATCTTTTGCACCAGCTCGGGCGGCGTGGTGCCGGCCGCCATCAGTCCGTACCACAGCTCGATGTTGAACGCGTTGTACCCGGACTCGGCCACCGTCGGTATTTGCGGCGCGTAACTGAGCCGCCTGTCACCCGCCGAGCCGAGCGCCCGCATTTTTCCGGCAGGCACGTGCACCAGGGCCGCATTGGATGCGACGAACGCCGTGGACAAGCGCCCTTCGAGCAGGTCCAGCACCATCGGCCCCGGACCCTTCGCATAGGGAATATGCTGCAACTCGATGCCGGCCACGTTCTTGAACAGTTCCATCATCATGTGGTGTGTCGAGCCGGTACCGGCCGAGCCGTAGTTCATTTTTCCGGGCTGGGATTTCGCGAGTGCGACAAATTCCTGCACCGTTTTCGCCGGCACCGATGGATGCACCACCAGCACCATGCCGCCGATGGCGAGTTGCGCCACCGGCGCGATATCGCGGATCGGATCGAACGGAAACGGCTTCAGCAAAGAGGGATTGCTGGAAAAGGCGTCCGGCACCACCACCATGGTGTAGCCGTCCCCCGGCGATTTCGCCACTTCGGCGGTGCCGAGCATGGTGGTCGCGCCGACCTTGTTCTCGATGACTACCTGCTGGCCCCAGAGTTCCGCCAGTTTCGGTCCGATGACCCGCGCCAGCAGGTCGGGTCCCGATCCGACAGTGGTCGGCGAAATGATGCGCACCGAGCGCGTCGGAAAATTCTGCGCGAGCGCCGCGGCGGGAAGCGCGAGCGAAATGCTCAACAGCACTGCGTGGAATGGTGACGTCATCGCGAATCTCCTTGAATCAGTATCGATTGTGCGGACACATTCTGCGCCATATCGAGAACCCCGCTCAAACGGCCGATTTCTCTGCAGCCACCGCCTGTTCCACCACGGTACCCTTGAAGAAATCCGGATTCATCGCCGTGTACATGCCCGCCGCATTGGAGAACACGAACCGGCGGAAGTCTTCCGCCGTCAGCAGCCCGCCCTCAAGCAGTTCGTAGGTCTCCGCCATGACCTGCGACATGTCGGGCACGTCCCAGTGGCCGAGATCGGAACTGAAGAAGGCGTTCAACTTTGCGCCGAAATGATTGAGCCGGGTGTCGAAGGCCATGATCGTGGCGCGATCCTCCCCTTCGCAGCCGAAGTAGAAGCTGTCGACGAATTGTTTCGCAAACGCCGCGGGCGAGGCCGCGCCGCAGGCGGCGAAGTCATCGACCCGGGCGCGGTCCTCCGGCGGATTGAGCATCATGCCTTCGTCCCGCAGGATGTCGTCCGCCCTTCCTGCCAGCATGGGGCCGCCGTATTGCCGGAACAGGTCCGCCATCATTTTCCGGTCCGTGGTCGCCGGATCCAGGGTGCGCAGGATGGTCTCGCCGCCGCGCTTCTCGAAGCGCTCGACCAGCGTGTTGTAGAGCATGCTGCCCCAGCCGGCGCCGCCTTCCAGGAACGCGAACTTCAGCCCGGGAAAGCGCCTGGTCACGCCGCCCAGCACCAGCGCGCGGCAGAAGATGTGGCCGGCCGCGGCAAACGAGCCGGCGTGGTTGAAGGTGTAGCTGGATATCGAACCGTGGGTCGGTCCGCCCAGCGTACCTACATGCGAGGTGGCGACGACTTTCAGTTCAACGCACTTGCGCCACACGCGGTCGTAATCGAACTCGCTGTCCAGGGCCAGATAATCCATGTAGCGCGCATTGCGCGCCAGTTGCGGCGACTCGCGCAGCAGTTTCGGAATCGGCCGCCACACGTGGCTCGCCAGGGTGACCGCCTTCATGCCGAGGGTATTGACCGCGTATTCGAGTTCTTCTATGGCTTCGTCGGGCGAACCCATCGGGATGGTGGCAACCGGCGTCATCCGGCTGCGGTGTTCGTCGAAGGTCTGCGAATTCAGCTTGTTCAGCGCGCGGCACAGCGCGCGCCGCATTTCCTCGTCCGAGAGGCTGATGAAGCTCAGCCCCAGGGTGGTGTACACCACGGCGAAATCGATGCCGAACTCGTCCAGCCGCTTGCGCATCAGTCCCGGCAGCATGGCGGTGGCGCGATCCAGCGTATTCGATGCCGGCACATGCCAGAACGACGGGCGCCCTAGGCGCTGATCGCGGCGCGCCGCGTCTCCTGCGCCGTACCAGCGATGCATCGAGAGGCTCTCGAGCACTTCATCGAAGCGGCCTGCGACCCGCGCTCCGGCAACTTCCCGCAGCATGTCGACCATGGCGAACTGGCATTCGACGGTGTGGGCATCGGCATCGATGACGGGATAGCCGAGACCGGCGCGTATCGCCGCGCCGCTTTTGTGCGATGAGGTGGAGGTCATGGGAGGCAGAGTGAAAGAGGGTCGCGCCGCAGCGAACGCCGCACGATCACACACCTGCGGACGGCGGTCAAATGAAACACGCTCATGCCGAACATGAAGAGGCAAGGCGTGTCAGGCGGGAAAACAGTGAATGCGGTTCGCCTGAGTGGTGCGGCAGCGCGCGCGCGGTCCTTGCGGCAGCGCTCGTGCGCGGTCCTCCGTCAGCGCAGCGGAACCTTCGCTGCTTCGGCGCGGAGCGCTGCGGCCGCCTCGCGGCCGTCAATGCCTTTGGCCGCAGCCAGATTCACCCAGGCGTCGAACACCGGCTGTGTCGCCTTGCGCAGTTGCTCGGTGAATGCCGGGCTCGCCGTGGTGAGGGTGGCATTCGCCTGCCTGAGCAGGGCCACGCCCTTGGCGTCCGATTCCTCGAACGAGGCGCCCGCGAGCCGCGCGAAGTTCTCGCCCGAGACGCTCATGATTGCCGCCTGGTCGGCCGCCGATAGTTTGTTGAATCTCTCTTCGTTCATGATCAGGGCAAAGCTGGTGTTGAACAGGCCGCCGGGCACGAACAGCGCATGCTTCACCAGCGGCGCAATCTTGAATGTGAGTATCGATTCGCGCGCGAAAAAGGTGCCGTCGGCGACGCCGCTGGACATCATTTCGTAGACGTCGGAAGGTGGTTTCATCAGGCCGGCGACGCCGAGCGCGTTGCCGAGATCGTTGACTATGCCGCCGCCGGTGCGCATTTTCATTCCGGCAAGGTCCTCCAGCTTCGTCATCGGCCGCGCCGTCGAATACATCGCACCCGGCCCGTGCGTAAACACGGCCAGCGCTTTCACGCCGCGGTGCTCGTCCGCCCGGGCGAGCAGCGCATTGTGAATGCGGTTGTAGGCGACCGAAGTGGCGACGGCGTTGTCGCCGAGAAACGGCATCTCGGCGAGCTTGGTGAGCACGAACCTGCCCGGGGTATAGCCGTGCACCATGAAGGTGACATCCGCAAGGCCGTCGCGCACCGCGTCCAGATGCCCGGGCGCGGAGGCAACCGCCTTGGCGGTATTCCTGACCACCACGCGATTGCCCGTCGCCTGCTCCACCTGCCGCGCCCAGGGCAGCATCGCCTGCTGCACGAACGGCGCCACGGACGGGATCCACAGCGACATGGTGAGCTCCGTCTGCGCCGCCGCGGGCAACGGGAACAAAGCAACGATCCCCGCGGCGATCAGTGCTGCGGTGAATTCCAGGGTCGTTTGAAGTTTCATCTCCAGCCTCCGGTTCGGGTCAGGTCGGCAATAAATCGCGCAGCGGGAAATCGCGGCGCGACGCCGTTACCGGCAACGGGCTGAATTCGAAAGGCGCGCTGTACGCTGTATTCAATAAGCCAGGAGTACTGCCGCGCGATCCAGCCATCTTCGGTCTTGCACCCCCTTCTCCCCCCGGGAGAAGGGCAGGGGATGAGGAATAGCCCGAATAATTGGTGACTTTTATACGATCAGATCGCCAAAGCACGGATGCTTACGTGGCATCTACAGTCAAAAAATATATAAATTCACAGCTTCACAGCAGATTGACGTGAGCGTATCTGGCGGCTATGCGCTGGGAGGCCGCTGCGCGGCGAGCGCGCTAAAACTCCAGATCCAGGTCGGCGGCCGGGCTTTCCTCGGCAGCCGGCGGCAGGATTTCCTCGACCACCTCTGGCACCTTGCCCGGATCGAAGTCCCCGAACCGGGTGGCGAAGCACCAGACGTAACCGTCGGGATCGGCGATGCGCGCGATGCGCTCGCCCCAGAACATGTCGGCAGGCTCGGACAGGATGGTCGCGCCGGCAGCGCGCGCGCGCGCGGTCATTGCATCGACATCGGGACAGCGCACGTGCAGGGTGATAGGGTTCTCCGCGCCGCTGTGCGCGGGCGATTGCATGCTGCCGCTCCAGATCCCTTGAGGGGAAAACTGGATGGCGAGGGCGCCGCTGTAATCCATCGCTGCATGAATGATCTTCCCGTCCGGCGAGGACAGGGTCATGCCGGGCGTGAAACCGAATGCCTGCGCGTAGAAGGCGAGGCTCGCGGCTACGTCGGCGACGGTGAGGTAAGGCGTGACCGGGTGGACGCTGGGTGGACTGGCCGGTATTCCCGCCGGGAGATCAGCCTTGATCTGGACCGGTTTTTTCGCCGGGATAGAGGATCTGGACTTGACCCGCTTTTCCGCTCGCCTGACGGCTGTGGATTTGGCTGGCTTTTTCGTCAACGTCCGGCGTTTGGACTTGACCGGTGTTTTCGCTCGGTTGGCTGCTTTGGATTTGAGCGGCTTTTTCGTCGGCGTCCGGCCTTTGGCCTTAGCCGATGTTTTCAAGCGGGTCCCGGCCTTTGCCTTGACCGGCGGAGGGCGTTTCTTCGAGGCGACAGCCGTGGGCGAGCGCGTGGCCGTACCCGCCTTGGGTCGCCGCACTGCGCGTCGTCGTGTCGCCATTTCCGAATCCCTTTTTGGTGTTCCCTGGGCGTAAGCGTACTGCACTTTGTGGAGAAAAGGGGCCAGGCTCATTTGTCGAGGATTCCTGCCGGCCACGAAGGGTATCCTAGCGCCATGGAAGCAGACACCGACGATACGCGCATCGCCGCCGCACTCGAGCGCAACGACCGTTACGTGCGCGAGTTTGTCGAAGCCTACAATCTTTGTCCCTATGCGAAGCGCTGCCGCGAGACGGGGAAGCTGCACCGCACCGTGCTGCTCGATCAGGGCGGGGCGCCTGGAACGGCGGGATTCGCCGCCGCCGTCGACTCGCTGAGCGCAGCGATCGCGCGTTTCGAACGAATGCCGCCTGAGTCGATCGAAGTGGGCCTGGTGCTGCTGCCAGCGCTCGTGCCTGCTCTCGCAGAGGGCGTTGCGGGCGCACGCGCGTTCGAGCAGCTGGTGGGCGCGGCGCGAGCGCGCATCCAGGCCCGCCCGGATGCCGGCGCGCCGGACGGCGACACCATGCAAGGCGGCACGCTGTTCTATTGCGTTCCCTTCCACCCGCACTTCGCCGAAGACCTGGGCGATGCCCATCGCGCCGTGCGCTTCATTCGCCGCAGTCCCGACCCGACGCTGCAGCTCGTGAACGCAAGCGTACTGCGCGCCGCGCGCGGCGCAGGCCCGGGCGGAGAGCGTCACGTCGATATCACCGGTCTCAGCGCGGCCGAGCTGATGGTCATCACCGCGCCCGTGTCCCTGTCCGATGGCATCGCCCGCGCAAATTGGCGCACCGTCATCGAGGCGGGGCCCGACCGCCTGCGCGCGTTGCTGGCCGCGTTTCGGGAAAAGGGGCCAGGCTCGCCTAGTCCGGGCGCGGCATGAACTGCTCGTCCACCGGTATCCGGTAACCGTTCGCGAGGCTGTTGGTCTGGTTGGCCATGCCCACCACGGCCAGCAGCTCGGCGAGCATCTCGTCGCTCATGCCCTTGGCGCGTGCCGACGCCGTATGCGAGTGGATGCAGTACTCGCAGTTGTTGGTGGCGCTGACCGCGATGTAGATCATTTCCTTGGTGAGCGGGTCGAGCCGACCGGGCGCCATCACCTCCTTCACTCCCGCCCAGATGCGCCGCAAGGTCGGCGGGTGGCTGGCCAGCACCTTCCAGAAATTATTGATCCAGTCGACCTTGCGCGTCGCCATGATGTCGTCGTAGACCGACCGTACTTCGGGTGGCGCATCCTTCGGTTCTGTCATTTTGACCAGGGTCATGGTGTTTCTCCGGGTAAAGTAAGCGGAGCCATTTTAGCCGCGCGGTTCCACGATGGTCTTGCCGCAATGCCCCCGGCGCCGGATGCGGCTCGTGTCTGTTCACCGCGCGCAAAAAGGGACCAGGCACGAATGGCAATCTTCAATGGCTGTGGCCGGCATGCGCCGCGCCGACCAGGGCGCAGAAGTGTTCGCTCGTGCCATGCTCCACCTGCAGCGTGCTGTGGTGGACGCTGTAGCTATCCTTGAGCCGGAACACGACTTCATCGAGGAATGCATCTCCCGGGTGTCCCAGCGGTATGACCAGGTGCACCGTCAGCGCGTTTTCCGTGGTGCTCAATCCCCAGATGTGCAGGTCATGCACATCGCTTACGCCGGCGAGTTGCCGCAGGTAGGCTTCGATCGCGGCGGCATCCACCCGCGCCGGCACGGCGTTCAACGCCAGTTGCGTCGATTCGCGCAGCATCCCCCAGGTGCCCGCGACGATCACGAGCACGATCGCCAGGGTGACGGCGGGATCCAGAAAATTCCAGCCGGTATAGACGATAACCACGCCGCTGATCAGCACGCCCAGCGAGACCGCGGCGTCGGCAGCCATGTGCAGATACGCGCCGCGAATGTTCACGTCGGCCTTGCCGCCCTTCATGAACAGCCAGGCCGACACGCCGTTCACAACCACGCCGACGGCGGCCACTACGGAAACGGTGAGGCCGGCAACATCCGGCGGCCGCGAGAATCGCTGCATCGCCTCCCAGCCTATCGCCCCGCACACGAGCAGCAGCAATATCGCATTGGCCAGGGCCGCGAGGATGGACGCGCCGCGCAGCCCGAAGGTGTAGCGGGTAGAGGCCTGCCTGCGCGCCAGCACCACGGCGCCCCACGCGAGCGACAGCCCGAGCACATCGGACAGGTTGTGTCCGGCGTCCGCCATGAGCGCCGTGGAGTTCGCGACTACCCCATAGGTAAACTCGACGACGACGAACACGGTGTTCAATGCGACGGCGATGGCGAATGCGCTGCCGTGATCCGTCGCGTGAGCGTGGTGATGGTGTCCGCCGTGGGAATGCGGATGATGGTGGTGGCGGGCTTGATGCGGGTGTGCCACTGTTCGACGTCCGAGTCGTTATCCAGATGACGATATTGTATGCCCATGCATTCCGGGTGTCGGCGGCGACCGGGCGCCTTGACCCTCGATCGCACCACCATCGCAGGGCGCGGATTTATCGCGCCATGGTGCGGGAAAGCCACCGGTATTCGGCGCGCTGAAGCTGAGCCCTACGACTGCGCTGTGCGGCTGCGCCCTACGGCCGCGCTGTGCGGTATTGATCGTGCCAGCGCCCTGGGGCCGGTCTCTCGTCTTGGTTCAATAAGGCAGCTAACCCGAATGGCACTTACTTTAGGTTCGCAGCGATAGAAGCGGCGGTGTAAGTGTTTGAATAGGCAGGGGTGGCCGACCCAAGGATTGATAGGATGGTTGTTAGCAGACAGCCAAACCATCGCCCCGAAAGGCCAGCCATGACGGATCGTA
>SHXF01000177.1 GCA_009693435.1 Betaproteobacteria bacterium
CAGAACAACTCGTCCAGTACGGCAACATCGTTGTTCATGAGCGCGGCTTCATAACGCTCAAACGCGGCGGTGACTTCCGCGACCGCCTGCGGAAGATTGATTACAAACCCGGCGGCATCACTCATGCGATACACCGGACTGAGAATGAATTGGCGTAAAAAGGCAAATTGGCATGGATGCTCCCGCAGGCAAACCGGCATTGTAGCCAATTCGCATCGACAGCATGGCGGACAACGAAGGCCGGATTTCTCCGGCGGCGAACACTAGTCGGCCTCGATCAGATTGTCGCGTTCATTGAGCGGCAGGGGATAGTACGGCAAGCAATGCGAGTTCGGTAATTTCGACGATCGGTATTACCGGGTTTCAATGAGCGGCCAACCGATCCATTTACAAAGGCCGCGGCCCATGATCCACTCAAGTTCGATACTGGAAAGCCACTTCATCTCCTCGGTGAACATGGTCACGCACTGGCGATAAGGACACGGCAACTTCGTGAAATCGGTGTCCCAGAACATGCGCTTTGCACCAAATGCATCGACGATGCGCCTAAGGTAGGGGTGCAGACGGCGATATGGGTAGTGCTCTTCAATGCGGGCGAGAAAGCACTCGACGCTTCGGATCCGGCTCTGAAAGCAACCCCTGAATTCGGATTCAAATGGTTTATTCCGGAGTTACTCAAGCACAAGCACATCTGGCGCGATGTGCTGATGGCGTCGCTCGCAATCCAGTTGATGGCGCTGGCCACGCCGATCTTCACCCAGGTCGTCATCGACAAAGTGATCGTGCATCACACCGTCAGCACACTGTGGGTGGCCAGAAGCAGCGCATCGCGATCGCGCGGGCGCTACTCAAGAAGCCGAAGATTCTGATATTCGACGAAGCGACCAGCAGTCTCGATGAAGCAACGGCCGAGAGTTTTGCGAACACGGTGAATCAGCTCAAAGGGAAGGTGTCGATGCTGTTTATCGCGCACCAATTGCCGAAAAGCCTGAAGGTCGATGAACTGGTGCAAATTGGCGGTGCTTCGGCAATTTCGAAGGATTCATAGTTTTTATTGAAGATCGCATAAGTGACTGACAAATTCCGCTTGGGTCGCCTCCCGCGGCTGACAGATGATGTTTGCGGTGCAGGTTGGTATAATCCACGCTTTCGTTACCGCCCGCAGCCTAGCGGGCGTTTTTTCGTTTCCCGCGATTCGCGTGCGTGTTTAGCGCCGCTGCAATTCAGCAACAGCCAATCTTATGAACGGAGCTTCATTCCCTGCCGATCTGACGCGCGATGTCGCGAAGCGGCGCACGTTCGCGATCATTTCGCATCCTGACGCCGGCAAAACCACGCTGACGGAAAAACTGCTGCTGTACGGCGGTGCGATCCAGATGGCGGGCACGGTCAAGGCGCGCAAGAGCGCGCGCCATGCGACCTCCGACTGGATGGAAATCGAAAAGCAGCGTGGGATTTCGGTGACCAGTTCCGTCATGCAGTTCGATTACGCGGGCCAAACCGTCAATCTGCTCGATACCCCGGGCCACGAGGATTTTTCGGAGGACACCTACCGCGTGCTGACGGCGGTGGACGCGGCGGTGATGGTGATCGATGCCGCGAAAGGCGTTGAAACGCAGACCATCAAGCTGCTAGAAGTCTGCCGCCTGCGGGCCACCCCCATCATTACGTTTGTGAACAAAATGGACCGCGAAGTACGCGAGCCGATCGCGCTGCTTGAGGAAATCGAGGCCGTGCTCAAGATCGATTGCGCGCCCGTGAGCTGGCCGATCGGCATGGGCAAGAGCTTTCGCGGCGTGTATGACCTGCGGCGGGATCGCCTTGTGCGTTTCACGCCCGGGGCGGAACGCCGCAATGACGATAACGAGAACATCGCCGGGCTCGACAATCCGCGGCTTGATGAGCTGTTTGCCGATGAAATGCCGGCATTGCGCCGCGACGTGGAACTCATCCGCGGCGCGAGCAGCCCGTTCGACCTGAAGGAGTTTTTGGCCGGCCGCCAGTCGCCGGTGTTTTTTGGTTCCGGCATCAATAATTTCGGCGTGCAGGAGGTCCTGCAGGCGCTGGTGGAATGGGCGCCGCCGCCGCAGCCGCGCGATGGCGGCAGCCGCATGGTGCATCCCGCGGAAGCGCCCTTCAGTGGTTTCGTGTTCAAGATTCAGGCCAACATGGATCCCAAGCATCGCGACCGCATCGCGTTTTTCCGCGTGTGTTCGGGCCGTTATTTGCCGGGAATCAAGGTGCATCATGCGCGCATTGGCCGCGAGATCAAGCTCGGCAACGCGCTGACGTTCATGGCGAATGAACGCGTCAAAAGCGAGGACGCGGTGGCGGGCGATATCATCGGCATTCACAATCACGGCCAGTTGCAGATCGGCGATACGCTGACGTCGGGCGAGGCGCTCGGATACAAGGGCATCCCGTACTTCGCGCCGGAACTCTTTCGGCTGGCGCGGCCGCGCGACCCGTTCAAGGCCAAGCAACTGCAGAAAGGTTTGCAGGAACTCGGCGAAGAGGGCGCGATCCAGGTATTCGACACGGGCTCGGGCAACTCGCTGCTGCTGGGAGCCGTGGGCACACTGCAGTTCGAGGTGGTGGCGCAGCGCCTGCAAACCGAATACAAGGTCGACGCGGTGTACGACGCGGCGAATATCTACACCGCGCGCTGGCTCACCTTTCCCGATGAGACGGTGCGGCGCAATTTCGAAAAGGAACTCGCGATCAATATGGCGCGCGACGTGGATGACAACCCGGTTTATCTCGCTCCCAACAAATACAACCTGCAACTTGCGATGGAGCGCTGGCCAAAAGTGGGTTTTCACGATACGCGCGAGCACGGGCAAAAACTGGTGCATTGAAAAGGTCACGCAACCCTTTCCGCGAGGGAGAGGCGAGTTTTCTGAACCTGGAATTTGGCAGTTGCATATACAATTATCAGTAGGTATCGCTGGATGATCGACTCCCTTATCGCCTAAAGTATCCCCATGACCCGTGAATCCGCCATCTCCCGCGCCACCCGCCATTTTGACGACGGCGCATTTATCGCCGACCTTGCGCGCCGCGTCGCCTTTCGCACCGAAAGCCAGGTGCCCGCGAGCCGGCCGCATCTGACCGAGTATCTCGTGCAGGAGATTGGCCCTTCGTTCGAACGCATGGGCTTCAAGGTCGAGATTTTCGACAACCCGGTTCCCGGGGCGGGGCCGTTGCTGGTCGCCGAGCGGATCGAGGACGCGAATCTGCCGACCGTGCTGTCGTATGGCCACGGCGATGTAATTCGCGGATTGGCGGAGCAGTGGCGCACCGGGCTGTCGCCGTGGGAATTGAAACAGGAAGGCGATCGCTATTACGGACGCGGCGCCGCGGACAACAAGGCGCAGCATTCGATCAACATGGCCGCGCTGGCGACGGTGATTGCCGAGCGCGGCAGACTCGGCTTCAATGCAAAATTCCTGGTCGAAACGGGGGAGGAACTCGGCTCGCCCGGCCTGCAGGCATTCTGCGCGCGCGAAGGTGAGCGGCTCAAGGCCGATGTACTCATCGCGTCGGATGGCCCGCGTCTCTCCGCACCGAGGCCGACGATCTACCTCGGATCGCGTGGCGCCATCAATATGGATTTCACCGTCGAATTACGTGAAGGCGCGCATCACTCGGGAAACTGGGGCGGGCTGCTGGCCAATCCCGGCGTCATCCTCGCGCATGCGCTGGCGTGCATCGTCACGCGCGAAGGCAAGGTGTTGGTGCCGGCCATTCTGCCGCCGAATATTCCGGATTCGGTGCGCAAGGCGCTGGCGGACTGCGCGGTCGAGCCCGGCGCCGATGAGCCGACGGTGGATGACTGGTGGGGCGAGCCCGGCTTCACGCGCGCCGAGAAGGTCTATGGCTGGCATACGTTCGAGGTGCTCGCATTCAGGACCGGCAATCCGGAGAATCCGGTCAATGCGATTCCGGGGCGCGCCACCGCGCACTGCCAGATTCGCTTCGTGGCCGGATGCGAACCGGTCTCGTTTGTGCCGGCGCTGCGCAAACACCTTGATACACAGGGTTTTCCGGAGGTCAAAGTCGAGCAGGCGAAAAAGGGCTTCTTTCATGCGACGCGGCTCGACCCCGATCATCCGTGGGTGCGCTGGGCGGCGGATTCGATCACGCGCACGACCGGCACCCGGCCCGCCATCCTGCCGAACATCGGTGGTTCGCTGCCGAACGAATGTTTTGCCGACACGCTGGGGCTGCCGACGATCTGGGTGCCGCATTCCTACGCAGGTTGCTCGCAGCACGCGCCCGACGAACACGTGCTGGCGCCGATATTGCGCGAAGGCCTGCAGATGATGACGGGACTTTTCTGGGATCTCTCGGAAGAAGGCATTCCTCGCTGAAAAGCCCGCGTCCGCGGGCTGCCCTATCCGCGCGTGGTATGGTTCGAAAATTCGCCGTAAAATTGCGCAAAGAGTCGTCAACCCAGCGGAGTGTCAGACATGTACGGAAATAGATCAAGGATTCGGGCAGAAGCGGTTTTGATCGCGGTGCTGTGCGGCGTGGCGCAGCTGGTGCAGGCGGATACCACCACCTACGATACCAGGCCAACCGTCTCAGCGCCTGCGCAACCCACCGCGCCAAGCGTAAACAATGATGCGTTCTCGAAGCTGCGGGCACGTTGCGAGACCGAAGTGTCGTGCGGCAAGGCGAACGGCGATATCTGTGCCGAGGCGGCGGCGTTGCTGTTCGGCGCCGACATTCCCGATCAATTCCGTGACATGAATGAAGCGGTGCGGGTCAAGATCGCGCTGCGTCTGCTCGAACGCGGTGTCGATAGCAGCAATCTCGCTCGCGGCCGCGCGTATGACTGGTACAGCCGCTCCGAGATACTGAACTTCGGCGGCTATGCAGACTCGTTTCGCGCGCAGGAACTGATGGAAATGAGGTTCGTCAGCAGAATCTGTGGGTGAGTTTTGGCTCGGGTAGTTTCCCAAGTACATGATTAAGCATATGTTCTGCCATTTTGAATGTCCGAAAACTGCAGGTTCTTCTGATCGTGACTTTAGCCTTGTTGTTCAACCCTTCGA
>SHXF01000178.1 GCA_009693435.1 Betaproteobacteria bacterium
CTGCAAGTCGCCCACAGATCTCCTGCATGCCGCCGTCGGCCAAACCGGCAAAGCGCGGCACCATGCGCCGGTTCAGGCCAGCGCGGTGCGATCGAAAAACCTCCGGGTTTCGAATATTTGGCCGGCGAGGCGTGCCCCATTCCAGCGCAGGCTGCGCTTCAGGACGAAGTCGAACAACAGGGGGTTGTGTTCCCGAACCCCCTTCAGAATGGGTGCCGCGCTCGGCTCTATGAATTTCTGCGCGACCATGTAGTCCACGGAATATAGCGGCATTACGCCGGGTAACGGGTAATCGGATCCATTCAGGAGCCGCGGATGCCAGTCTTTACGTTCGATTACGCGCGCAAGCGCCGGCCTGGCACGTGTCAACTGGGTCATGGCAGAAATATCGCCGTATAACCTGTCGGCATAGCGCGTCTCGTCCATCAGCCTGGAAAAGAGCTCGAAACTATCGGTGAGCGGACCGGCGTGGCCACGGTCAGTATCGTGATCCTGCCCCATCGAACCACAGTGGGCAACGACGACCTGCACTCCGTGATCGAGCGCCCGGCGCAGGCGCAATGGATTGCCGAATTCCTGCGCGCCGGCGCCTTCCACCGCACGCTCCATACCTGCATGGGTGATAAGCGGCAGTCCGCGCTCGGCCATCGCGCGGTAAAAACGATCGCAGAGCGGCGAAGCCGGGTCAATACCCATGGCCGCGGGCAGCCACTTTACGGCACGCGCGCCCGACCTCGCGGCCTGCAACACCAGTTCGGCGCAGTCGCGTCGATAGGGATGGATTGATGCCACCCACTCGAAATAATCCGGATGCTGCCGCGCCACCGCCGCTGCATAGGCGTTCGGAACGTGGAACGCAGTTCGTTCCCAGTCCACCTCTCCCTGCAGATCCACGCTGCAGTCAAAGGCGAACAGGAGCAGCTTCACGCCGTGACGGATGCCGGCGGGCACGCTGTCCCGCATCCCGTCAATCAGGTTGTGCATCCGCTCAACGTAGCTTTCATCGACTTTTCCCGGTGCGTCGTGCACGCATCCGGCATTCATGAAAAATACGCGCTGAGCGTATTGCACCGGGTTGAGCAGGCTGAGCATTTTCGGATTGACGACGATCCCACCGCCGGAATCTCCGGTCCCGACCAGATGCGCGTGGCTGTCCCACAACTGGGCGGGGTCGAGCCCCTCCCAGGCAGCGTGGACCAGATCGTTATCCACCAGTTCACGCGGCAAAGCCGCCCGGCAGGGATTGAAGAGCCCCTGCTCCGGCCAGTAGCGCCACGCCGCCGTCGCTGCAGTGACCCCGACCGCGGTGGCAATCACGCCAAGTGCGTGCCGCCGGCGCATTAGATCGGCACCGCGGCTTCATCGATACAGGCGTAAAGGGAAATGCCCTGCCTGAACCGGTCCGCCCCGACCGCACGGATCAACTGGCTGTCATCCGTACGGCTCAGACCGGCAGCGCGTAGGTGGTCGTGCCGTGCACCGCGAGTTGGCCAGCACCCTCGGCCGTCAGGCGCAGTTCCCCGAACGCGAGAGTGCGTCCCAGCCGCAGGACGCGAGCCTCGATCATTACATCTTTTCCCGGTACCGGCCGGAAAAAGCTGATGTTCTGATTGACGGTCGCGATCGGCTTGAACTCCCCGATGGCAAAGCAAATCGCAATCACCATGGCGGTGTCGGCGGCGGCCATCATGGCCTGACCGCAGATGATGCCTCCGACCCGAACCAGCCGATCGGAAAACGGCATGCGCAGCAAGGCGCTCGTATCCGAAGTGGACTCGACGCGCAGGCCCAGGTCCTGCACCCAGCCGGCAAAATTGTCGCGAAGAATCCCCTGTGCCACCTCCGTGGAAATCAATGGGGTCCACTCCGCAGCGGCCTTCGCGACAAGCGCACGGAATACATCAAGTGGGCCAGTTCTTGATGTAACCTTTCAGCATCCTGTTCTCGAAGTCCTGCTCTTCAAGCACCGCCTTGGCCACGTCGCGAAACGAAATCACGCCTGTCAGCACGTCATTTTCCATCACCGGCAGGTAACGGGCACCGGTGTCCAGCATGATGCGCCTCAGTTCATTTACTTCCATCCCCAGGGTGGCAGAAACCGGATCGCGCACCATAATTTCACCCACCGTCAATTCTCCCAGTGAGCCGCTGCGATCGTTCACGGCCTGGAGAATTTCGCGGAAGGTGATCATGCCAACCATCTTCCCCTTGTCGAACACCACCAGCGAGCCAAGGTTGTACTCTGCCATGGACTTTACCGCGTCGATTGCCCGCCCTTCGGGAAAAATCGTATGAAGCATGCTCCCTTTGACTTTCAGGATCTCGCTGACCTGCATGTTTCCTCCTATTGCATCCGGTGCCGCAGACACTGCGGATCGGCAAAAATCATACTCCCGCACCGGACGATCCGCCACAAAGCCGCGTCACATGGCAATCCGTCTCAGACCGCGTGCTGCGCCGCCTTCTCCACATGGGCTGCCAGTTCTTGCGCCACCGAGCTGATCTGCATTTTGTCGCGACCCTCCACCATCACCCTTAGCACCGGTTCTGTCCCGGAGGGGCGCAACAGAATGCGTCCGGCATCACCAAGGTGACGCTCCGCCAGTTCCTTCGCCTGCATCAGGTCCCCTGCCTCTTCCCATTCAAACCCGCGAGGAACGCGCACGTTAATCAGGATTTGAGGGAAAAGGGTCAGATCCGTGCACATTGCCGCCAGCGTCACACCATTGGTGCGAAGCGAGCCCAGCACCTGCAAAGCCGACACGATGCCATCGCCAGTGGTGTGCTTGTCCAGGCAGATAATATGGCCGGAATTCTCTCCGCCCAGCATCCAGTTCTTTTCCTGCATCAGTTCCAGGACGTAGCGATCCCCCACCTTGGCGCGCACGAACCCCAACCCCAGCTTGGCGAAAGCCTGTTCGAGCGCGAGATTCGTCATTAACGTGCCGACCACCCCTTTCAAGCCGATCGAGTGAACCCGGTCCTTCGCGATGACATAGAGCAAATGATCACCGTCATATAACGCGCCGTGCTGATCGACCATCATGAGGCGGTCGCCATCGCCGTCCAGGGCGATGCCAAGGTCTGCACCCTGCTTCCTTACCGCCTCCTGCAGCGCCTGTGGATGAGTGGCGCCGACCTTGTCATTGATGTTCGTGCCATTGGGTTCGGCGCCGATGGATATGACGTCTGCACCGAGCTCATGCAGTACGTGTGGCGCTACGTGGTAGGTGGCGCCGTGCGCGCAGTCAACCACGATTTTCATTCCACGCAAGTCGAGAGAGTTGGGAAAGGTGCTTTTGCAGAATTCAATGTATCGTCCGGCCGCATCTTCGATGCGGCGTGCCTTTCCCAGGCCAGCCGACTCATGGCAACGCATCGGTTGTGTCAGGCCACGCTCGATTTCCAGTTCCAGATCATCAGGCAGCTTACCGCCGTCGTCAGTGAAGAACTTGATGCCGTTGTCTTCGTACGGATTATGCGACGCGCTGATGACGATTCCTGCCTGCAAACGCAGCGCGCGCGTGAGGTAAGCAACGGCCGGCGTCGGCAATGGTCCGGTGAGAATCACGTCCACGCCTGCGGCGGCAAAACCGGCTTCAAGCGATGCTTCGAGCATGTAACCGGAAATCCGCGTGTCCTTTCCGATCAGGATCGTCGGGCGCGTACCGGGCGCCAGCCTTGACCCATTTTGCCCGGCCCGCCGTAACAGCACTTCACCCGCCGCGTATCCGAGACGCATCACAAAATCAGGCGTCATAGGAGGCTCGCCCACCCGCCCTCGCACGCCATCCGTACCAAAGTATTTTCTTTCCATTTCAAAGACCTTCCTGTTTCGCGGGCATTTTAGCAGGCACCGAGCAGCACACTGATCGCGGGCGGCCCGGCGCGGACCACACAGCGCGCCATGTGCTCCACGAAGGGAGGCGAAATTTCAGGGGCAGCTGCGATCCATCAGGGCGTTCAACACAGCGAGCGCGTCCCGAGTGGCATCAACGTCGTGAACGCGGATGATGCGCGCGCCCCGTTCAGCCGCCAGCACAGCAGCTGCGATGCTGGCGGCAAGCCGCCCGCCAACTGCTTTTCCCGTCAGGTTTCCCAGAAAGGATTTACGCGAAACCCCCGCCAGCACCGGCAGTCCCGTCTCGTTGAACTCCGCCAGCCGACTGAGCAGTTCCAGATTGTGCGCCGTTGTCTTGCCAAAACCGAATCCGGGATCGATGACAAGGCGGTCGCGTTCGATTCCCGCCGCCTCGGCCATTGCGACCCTGGCGGCAAGAAAAGCAAATACCTCGCTCACCACGTCGTCGTAGCGGGGCGCTAGCTGCATCGTGCGCGGTTGGCCTTTCATGTGCATCAGGCATACCGCCACATCAGCCGATGACGCGATGTATTCCCGTGCACCCGGGGCGCTTAGCGCAGTAATGTCGTTGATCATCGCGGCGCCTGCGTCGATTGCCGCGCGCATCACCGCCGGCTTGGTCGTGTCGATCGATACCGGGATGGGTGAATCGCGCAGCGCGCCCAGAAGGGGCAATACCCGGGCGAGTTCCTCCTCAAGAGAAACAACCTGGGCGCCCGGTCTGCTTGACTCGCCGCCTATATCCAGCAGGTCCGCGCCCTCTTCGATGAGTCGCAACGCGTGCTCAAGCGCGTGGCCAGGGTCAAAAAACCGTCCTCCATCAGAAAAAGAGTCCGGTGTGGTGTTGACCACGCCCATGATGAGCGGCCGTTCCAGTGAAAGCCGGAACCTCCCGCAGCGGAGAATTCCGCCTGACGCGGGCCGGCGTGGGCAGTCGCGGGAAAATGGCATTGGGCGGAATTGTACTTCTCGCCCCGAGTGAATTTCTAGCGCATTTCAGGCAGTTGCGGGTTCAGTGGCACTGCTCGGGCCGTCCTGTTTTGGCGGCTGGGTGGGCCTCTGAACCGGTTTCGGCGGTCGCGGCGGCAGGCCGGCCATGATGTCGTTGATCTGGTCGGCGTCGATCGTTTCCAATTCAAGCAGCGCCTTGGTCATGGCTTCGACCTTGTCGCGATTGGCCTCGATGAGCTTGCGC
>SHXF01000054.1 GCA_009693435.1 Betaproteobacteria bacterium
CCTCGGCGGGGACGCGCACCGAGATCTGGCTGTGGTGGATCGCCAGCTTGCCAGGAAGCGTGAACAGTTCGTAGCGCAGTCGCTTCGGGCGTGCGTCCCGGTAACGCGGCGGCAGAGCCCGTCGCTTTAGCACCGTGAGCACGTTGAAGTGTTGGCGCGCGATGAAAATTGACCACTTGAACGAGGTACTGCGCGCTCAAAATTGACCAGGGTGTTCAACCTATCCTGCCTAATTTATAGGCAGGAATGGAAAGGATGATCACCATGGAGAAATTAGGAAGATTGAGGCGGTTGCATTACCGGGACGGCTTAACGCTGTCTGGGCAGCGGAAAAGCTCAAGGCCTTCATGCGCGCCGATCCGGTGCGGGGCGTGGACATCAAGGCACTTGTCGCTGAGGGCTGCGTGAGCTTTGGCCTTGATGCCACCATAGTAGCGGTGAATTACCAGTTCTGAACACCTGGTGGCGCACGACTGCGCGAAAGCCGGTACTGCCTGGGCGGGGCTCAAGGACGTTGCAGGCGCTCGGTGATCGATGCCGGATTCTGGCGGCAGTCGAGCACGCGCCAGACCTGCACTTCACTGCCTTCGAGGCGATAGTAGATCGCGTAGGGAAAACGCCGCGACAGTGTGCGGTGGTAGCCGAACACTGTCTGGTGGATACCTGCATAGAGAAGCAGGGAATCAATGTCCGAAAACAGGGAATCGATGAAATAGTCGCCCAGCCCGGCCTGCTGTCTTTCATAGAACCGGCGCCCCGTTTCAAGATCATCGAGCGCCAGCGTAAGCAGGCGAATATTCACTACCCGTCACGACCGCGCAGTTGTTCTTTCGCCTCGGCCAGGTCCACAAAACGCGCGGCGCCCGTGCCTAGATCCTCCTCGGCTTGCTTCAAAGCCAATTCGTGCCATGGCGGCGACACGAAGCTACCGTCTGTTCTGGAGCTCAAGGACTCCCAAAGCGCTTCCATCAACCTCAGTTTTTCCGCAACCGGCATTTCAGCGATATCAATGGTGGTCATGGATTTCTTCCTTTCCTGAGCGACCTCGGTATCACATGCTAGCAAAAGTCGGCGCTGACGGGGCGGGGCGGTTACCTTTGTTGGGTAAATTCGATCGGTGCGGGCGATATCGAATCCATCCATGCGCTGGTTCACAGGCGTTTATCTATGTTGGCGTTGATGGCCCCCACGAATTTTCCAGGTGCCCGCTTGATGTATTACCTGCTGGAGCGCCACCAATGGACGTCGGACCCAAGGAGTCGCGCAATCGCCTTGGAAAAACGCCAGACCGTGTGGAGCGCGGAGCGGGGACGGATCGTGCGTTGGCGCGGCCATACGCCGGTGGTGATTGCGCCACTCGTATCCAAGGTCTCACGGCTGCCCAGACCTGCGCCACGGTATAACAGCGGCAACCACACATTCCCCGGCCTTCCACTTTCTTGAGACGCACCACTCAGAGCCATGCTTTGTCGGGAAATCTTACACAGCGCCTTCATGCAGTGAATTGCAACGTTTTTTCCGATCAAGCCGATGATTGCATGCACTTGTTCGGCAATAATGGTTGGCGGTCTTCGGACGGTTTTTCCAGTTTTACCAGTTCCGGCATTTCCGCGTGACGAATAGTCAGCACGAATTGGCGCGATTTCTGGTCATATACGTGGCTATCCCGGTTCGCACTGCCATCCATTCAGGGAATATTGACAGAATGGTTTGTAGGGTATTCTGAAATCGCGATAAGCTGCTGTTTAAGTTCACTTGTCGTTTCAGGCCCGGTTCGTGCTCTGAAACTTGCAGTCGTGCCATCAATTCCACAGAGGGGATGCAATGAAAATCAAATTCTTATCGTTCCTGGCCGCGTGCCTGCTGCTGTGCACCAGCGCATCCCACGCTTCCATAATCACGAGTCAAACGACGCAGAACGCGTCGCAGTCTGCCTATGCCGGGCAGAGTCTCACCACACCCGGGGGCGGCGCCTAGAACAACATTACTTTCGATTTCCTGGGCGGCGCGCTCTCCGGCGATCTTTTCATCCTCACCCAAGCCTATCTGGGCATACCTGCCGCGCTCTCGAATTCGACTACGGGTTTCCTGGCAAAGTCCACGGGAACCGACGCCCTGGTGTGGTCTTTTGCTCCATCCACTACGCTCCTGGCCAACACCCAGTACGGGTTCTACACGAACGCGCAGATAAGCTCGAATCTTGGGTTTCCTGATCCACTTGCGGGCCAGACAATGCACTCGAGTACCGGCGGTAACATCGCCGACTTTTTCGGGACTCAATACGACCGCGCTTTTGTACTCACAAGCACTGTAGTGCCGGAACCCACCACCGTACTCCTGCTCGGCCTCGGTCTTGCCGTACTGGGATTGCGCCGCCGCAAACGCGTCAGTTGATCCTCAGTCAAGAATTCGCAGCAGACCACCCCGCTTCGGCGGGGTTTTCGTTCGTGGCCCTCGCACTCGTCACCGTGCCTCAAGTTCCGTGCCAGTAAGAATGGTCGCATGGCCAATTCCGCCACCGGCTTGACCTTCATCTGCGTTCAGGGCATGACCACTTGCTGAATATCGCGAGGGCCACCCTGCTGAAGGCCGCCCTGCCCGACAACTACTGCAACAGCGGCGTGTCGGCTGAGTCGAGCGCCACCCCTTCGAGCACCGCGCTGCCCGCAAGCAGACGCAGATACTGGCGAAGCGATATCGCCACCGCACCGCGCACCGCCTCGGGGGCCGCTGCTCGCCTGGTTCGCGCTGCAGCACTTCCTACCAATGTTCGTCGGCCGCGATCAGGTTACGGCGCGGAGCCGGACGCATCAGGCGCCGCATCCCGGTCCGATGCCAATTGACGACGACAAACGCACAGAACCCGGTCGGAAGGTCGCATAATTGGCCGGTCATGAAATGGTGAGAAAGCGACGGGCGCAATGACACAGCAATTCGGAAAATTCGAAATCAAGCGTGTGCTGGGCAAGGGCGCGTCCGGCACCGTCTATCTCGCTCTCGATACATTCTCGGGCGAAGACGTTGCACTCAAGATGCTTGATCCGGCGCTGATGGCAGCCCCGGAACTCGAAAAATCCCACATGAAACAATTCATGAACGAGGCGTCGCTCGCAGGAAAACTTTCCCATCCCCACATTGCGTCGATTCTCGAAGCGGCATTGAGCGAGGACTCCGGATACATAGTCACGGAATACGTGCCGGGCGGTGATCTGCTGCAATTTACCTCGCCCGGGCGACTGCTCACGGTCGCTGAAACGATAGAAATCGCGTTCAAATCCTGCGGCGCGCTCGACTACGCATTCCGCCAGGGCATCGTGCACCGCGACATCAAGCCCTCGAACATCATGCTGTCCACGGGCACGAACATCAAAGTGACCGACTTCGGCGCCGCCTACCTGCACCTGGCGCAGGAGACCCAGATCACGGACATCGGCTCGCCGCTGTACATGTCGCCCGAGCAGATCACGAGCCAGCCCCTGACGCATCACAGCGACATGTTTGCGCTCGGCGTCGTGCTCTACGAATTGTTGACGGGAACGCGACCCTTTTCGGCGCGGGGCATTGCCGACCTGTTCAGGATCATTCTCAACGACGACCCGCCGGCGCCGAGTACGCGACGCGCCGAGATCAGCCCCCAGGTCGATCGATTCGTGATGCGGATGCTGAGCAAATCCCCTGCCGATCGTTACCCGACCTGGGCCGACCTCGCGCTCGACATTGCGGACATCGGCCGGCTCAGCGTCTACCTACAGGCAATTCCCGACAGCGAGAAGTTCGTCTCCCTGAGAAAGATTCCCCTGCTCAAAGACTTGAATGACTCGGAAATCTGGGAGTTGGTCCACACCAGCCAATGGCGCCGCGTGCCGTCGCAAACGACAATCACGCGCGAAGGCGAGGCCGGGACCAGCCTGTTTTTTCTTGCGGGAGGTGAAGCCAAGGTCACCAGACAAGGCCGGCTGCGGAACGTCATGAGCTCCGGCGAGTACTTTGGCGAATTGGCGTACATCAAGGCGGGTTCGGTGCCGCGCCAGGGGACGGTGGAGACGATCACGGACGCGCTCATCGCGGAATTCGAGCCCGCCAATTTCGCCAAACTGGGCAGGAATTGCCAATTTCAACTGACCATTGCCCTTCTGCACACCGTCGTCGACCGGCTGATTCTTGCAGAGGATCAGGTTGCCCGTCCCTGAGCGTCGCGCAGTCCGGCAATGCAAGCGCACCATCACCCCGCGATGCGGCCTCCCGGGCCAGGACGGAGCGCGTCAAGCACGTCGCGCCTCGTCTACGGTCGCTAACGGCACGTAGGGCGCGGATTCATCGCGCCATGGTCTCGGGTAAACCACCGGTATTCGGCGCGCCGACACTGCGCCCTACGGCTGCGCTGTGCGGTAATGATAGTGCCGCCGCTCGGCGGCCAGTCTCTCGTCCTGGTTCAATCTCGTCTTGGTTCAATCTCGTCTTGGTTCAATCTCGTCTTGGTTCAATCTCGTCCTGGTTCAATCTCGTCCTGGTTCAATCTCGTCCTGGTTCAATACGGTGGCTAACGGCACATCAGCCTGAATCTCATCCGAGAATCTACGCTCCCGCTAAAATGTCGCCTCCAAAAAGAAAAAGCAGAGGCGCGATGAAACTCTATTCCTGGAACGTCAACGGCATCCGCGCGGTGCTGAGAAAAGGCACCTTCCAATCGTTCCTTGCCGAGCACTCGCCCGATGTGCTTTGCCTGCAGGAAACCAAGGCCGAGCGAGGTCAGGTCGAGATCGATCTTCCCGGCTATCACGAGTTCTGGAATTCGGCTGTGAAGAAGGGTTATTCCGGTACGGCGATCTTCTCGAAGAAGGCGCCGCTCAGCGTGGTGAATGGCTTTCCCAAAGGGTTCGCCAAGCGCTTCCAGTTCGCCGACGACGAGCAGCGCGACAGCGCGGAGGAAGGTCGGGTGATCACCGCGGAATTCGAGAAGTTCCATGTCGTCACCGTGTACACCCCCAATGCCAAGGAAGACCTGAGCCGCCTGCCGCTGCGCCACAAGCACTGGGACCCGGCCTTCCTCGCCTACTGCAGCGCGCTTGAAAAGAAGAAACCGGTGATCTTCTGCGGCGACCTCAATGTGGCCCACACCGAGCTCGATCTCGCCAACCCCAAGCCCAATCGCGGCAAGAAAGGATTCACCGACGAGGAGCGCGAGGGATTCCAGCACTTCGTCGATGCCGGCTTCGTAGACACGTTTCGCATCTTCACCCAGGGCAACGGCCATTACAGCTGGTGGAGCCACTTCGCCGGTTCCCGGGCGCGCAATATCGGATGGAGAATCGATTACGTTCTCGTCTCCGGGGCGCTGCGCAAATCCGTCAAGGCCGCAGCCATTCACGCCGACGTGATGGGCAGCGATCACTGCCCGGTGAGCGTGACGCTGGCTTGAGAAAACAAGACTATCTGCGCATTGAAGGGAGCATCAATCAGGGGCACGTGCACCGCATCCAGGTCCGATGCGAATTGGCAACCACCAACGACACCGCAAAAGCGGACATATCATTAGCTACAAAACCGGACATTTCTATTTACTCCCGACACCCCGTCGATATGTGCCATCTGGGCTGGCAGGAGTCGCTTGCGCAGTTTGCCACGCTCGTCGAGCCCGAGATTCCAGGCTGAGCCCCATTTCCCGCAGCGGTACGAAAGCCGCAGAAACAATTTTTTTGTGCCTGCGCTGTCCAGCTGCTAATGAAGTCGCATGTGCAGCTTAAACTCAGTGAGATATTGTCTTGACTCAGGGGTCCACTCTAGTTCGCCATCGGCGAGATAGAGGCCGGCCTGCTCGTAGGTCTGCGCCAGATCGATCATGGCCGGCCCCGCCGGGCCGTTTGATCCAGGTCAACTCAAGGCCGGTCGAACAACCGCATCAGATTGAGGCGGATTACCCGCCCTTTCCCGCCCTCGCATTCGCGGAGGCGCGCCCTCCCTCACGGCCCGGGCCAGAACCGCACCAGCTCGTGGATATCGTGGTTATGACGTTTGGTGCCGCTGAAATCCCGGTATTCGTAGCGCACCGCATTGCGCACTTCGGGCGCGTACCAGAGCGTGTCCTCTATGGTTCCACCCCAGTTGCCGTCCAGCCCCGACCCGGCATAGTTACCTTTCATGCTGAGCTTGAGCGCGAGAAAGGTTCCCGCGGGCACGGTGACCAGTTCCCAGCCGACCGCCGTGCCCTGCAACTCCGCGGTCACGCTGGTCCCCGGCTGCTTCGAATTCGACAGCACGACCTTGCCCATCCAGGTCTTGCCCGCGTAGAGCGGAAAGCTGAAATTGGGATAGAAGGGCTCGGCGGTCTGGCTGTATCCCGGTTCGTCGATGCGCACCAGGTTGAACGACGCCGAACGCCGGACTGTCGCGACGCTGCCGCCATCGATGCCGGAGGACTCCATCAATATGCCGCTGCGGTCGGACTGCTTCACGACGTTCACGGACACCTGCTCCAGTCCGCCGTTCCAGCCGTTGATCTTGTTGTACATCCAGGTGTCGCCGACACGGATGCCAGGGGATTCGATGCGCAGGTCCGCATTCTGCGCAAACGCCGGCGCGATGGCGAAAACGCAGGCCAGCAGGCAGCCTGACAATGCGTACAGGGAGCGCACTGCGGGCCTACTGCGTCGCTTTAAGGTACTTCGTGGCCTCGGCATGCCCCGGCACGCGCTCCAGCGCCTGCGCATAGAGTTCGCGCGCCTTGCGCACGTTGCGCAGGGCCGATTCCGCGCGCGCCCAGTAGACGAGGATGGTGGTGTCGGTCGGGTAACGCGGCGACACCTGGGCAGCGTGCTTCGAGAGGTCATCCCAGCGCGAAGTGGCTTCCTCGCAGATCATGATGCGCACGTGCGCCGTGTAGTCCCACGGGCTGTCGGCCAGCACCTTGCGCCCGGTCTTGATCGCATCCGCCCAGCGGTACTGCGCCATCTGCGGCAGCATCGTTCCCAGCGCCGCCTCTATCGAGCGCGGGTTGACCGCCAGCGCTTTCAGGTACAGCGCCTCGGCTTCCGGGTAGCGGCCCTGCAGGTACGTCAGCCAGGCGGTGCGGATCAGCGCGAACTCGTGGGGAGGCTGGCGGGTCGCGAGCGGCGCAATGCGGGCCAGGGCTTCGGCATAGTTGCCGATTCCCTCGAGCCGGAACGACTCCGCCCAGTGGTCCTGCTGCGCATGGGCGGCGGCGGCGATCATGAGGCCCGCTGCAAGCGCCGCAAGGCGGCGCAGTGAATTCATCTTTTTCATCGGTGGATCAACTCCGGTGGGTTGGCAGGGTGAGTGCTATTGAATTTGCTGTCTTGAATTGTAGCGGGCGCGATGGCCGCAATGGCCGCAACGGCCATGGTGGACTTGCTATCCACGCCGCCGGTACCGGGCTTGGACACATCGGCAGGCGCGGATGCGGATTCATCGAGCACGGCTTCCCAGCGCCTGCCGAACATCTCCATGCGAAGTCGCGTAACGCCGCGTTGCGGCGCGATCCAGGCGCTGGTGGTCGCGCGCCACGTGACGCCCGGCAGCGGGCTGAAGCAGTGCTCCCCGTCCTGCCGCCACGCGTGCGCGGAATCGTCCCACTGCCTGCGGTAGGTGCTCTCGCAACCCGCGCCCAGCGGCCGCGCCAGCGACGCCGCCGCGCGCCGCAGCGGTCCCAGCGGCAGCAGGCTCAGCGCGGGGCGATCGCGCCACAGACCTGCGGCCGTGCTGAGCGGTGTCAGCCCCAGGCATAGCAGCCACAGGTCGAGCAGCCGGTCGCGTCCGCCCTGCCGGTCAAAGTAGCCGATGACATAGGGCGTTTCCTCGAACGCCGCCGACGCGCCGGACGCGGTCGTCAGGCGGCTCTGCCCGAGCAGCGTGCGTTCGCTGCGCAACTCGGCCCGCCCTGTGCCGTGTCCGGCAAGGCGATACGTGAGCGTGCTGGCCTGCGGCAGCCGCAACGCCCCGGCAAGGGCTTCGTCGCGCGGCGCGCTGCCGACGAGTTCGCCTTCGGCCGGAACATGGTAGAGCCTGAACTCGCCCTCGCCGCCCGGACTGCGCACCAGCACGTTGGCAAGGTGGAACGGACGGGTCGGTTCGCCCAGGCGGTCGGAGGACTGCGCATGGAAATGCAGGTGCGGCTCGGGCGAGCGTCCGGAACTGCCGCATGCGGCGACAGGCTGGCCCGCCACCACCCATTCCCCCGGGTGCACGCGCGCACTGCCCTGCTTCAGGTGCGCGAGCAGCAGATACTCCCCTGTGGGAATGCGCAGCATCAGGAAATTGCCCCAGTTGTTGCCGATGTCAGCCTCGCCGGGCGGCATGTCGGGCAAGTCATCGCGCGACTGGATAACCTGTGCCGCGGCCGGCGCAAGCACCGGCGTGCCAAAACAGAAATAGTCGCGCTGCGCGTTCTCCTCGCCGCGGCGGTTGTGCCCGCCCTCGACGATCTCGAAGTCGAGCGCGTGCTGCCAGGGCCTGCGGTGCGTGTGCGGTCCGTCGAAGCTCTGCGAAACGCGCCATTCGCCGAAGAACGGCGCGAGCAGCGCGACGCTGTCCTGCGCGGTACCGCGCACCTGCGCGATGCGCGCCTGCTCGTAGCTGCGTTCGGGCGATTGCGGTGCATCCAGGGCGAGTCGCGGCGCGCGGTTCTCCGCGCGCATCGCCAACGCGCCCAGCCACAGGTACACGGCCGCGATGAACGGCAAGGTCAGCAACGGCAATGGCAACGCGAAACCCTGCATCGCGGAACCCAGGGCGAGCGACAGCCACGCGGCGAGCGCGGCACCCGCCACCGCCATCGCGAAGCCGCGGCACGAAGGCACCGAAAAGATACCGCCCAGCGCCATCGCGGCCAGCATGTAGTTGAAGCCGAGCAGGTCGGCGCCGTAGCGGCCCGACAGCCACAGCACGCCGTAACCCGCGGCGTATCCCGCGAGCGCGAGCAACGCGAGGTAGCGCGACGCGACAACCAGCCCCGCGAAGAGCAGCGCGCCGGCAACCGGATAGGGGATCAGGAACAGCCAGCCGAGCGCGGTGAAAAATCCCTCGGCAAGCGGGGGAAACATACCGCTCGCCGCGGGAAACGGATCGTGCAACCCGGAAAGCGCATCGCGCCACGGCGAGGCGAGCGCCGTGAGCCAGCACGCGAGCACGAATGGCAGGCTGAGCACCGGCAACCGCCCTGCGCGCCAGAGCAGCGCCGCGAGCCAATGGGCCGACAATGTGGTGAACAACACCACGCCAGCCAGCCACAGCGCGAGCTGCCAGCCGAACGGATAGAACGCGCCCATGAAAAGTCCGACCAGCAAGCCGTTCACCCGATGCGGCGCACCCGCACCTGAAAGCGCGAACGCGCGCGCCCAGAGCGCGGCGCACGCCATGCCAAACAGGCCCGCCGCCGCCGCGCGCGGCGAGCAGAAGGTCAGCAGCATGAACCACGCTCCGGCGCGCGGTGAATCGCAGAACAACACCGACGCGTAGGTCCGCAGCATTGTCCCGGAAGCCGCGACCACAGCCGCGACCACAGCCGCGGCGCGCGGCGCTGCAGTCATTCAGGCAATCCCTGCGGGAACGGCTGCGCGATCGACGCGGGCACCCGCTCCAGATCGTTGATCGTTTCCAGCCGCTCGGCAGCCCGGATGAGATCGACGCCGCCGGAGGCGCCGACCATCACGATTGCCGGCCGGTACTGGATGAACTGCTGCCACTGGGTGTTGTTGTACGCGCCGGCCGGGCGGATCACCAGCGGCTCGCCGATATTGAGCGGCGGCAGCATGACGGAGGCGCGTATGACGTCGATGTTCATGCACAGCGGCCCGTACAGCACGGTTTCCTCGGCGATGCCCTCCAGCGGCCGCAGCGGCTTGACCTCGTGGTTGTACCAGTACGCGGTGAAGAGCAGGTTGACGCCCGCATCCAGGATCGCCGCCCGCCGCCCGTCGGGCAGGCGCTTGTTGCCGACGACACAGGTCACCAGCGCCTCGGCATCGTCCACCACGGCGCGGCCGGTTTCCAGCACCAGCACCGGCAGCGGCTTGCCGGCCGCCACCCGGGCGCGCGTAGCTTCCAGGAGCGCGTCGGTGATCGCCTCGGCATACTGTTCGAAGCTCGGCACCATCTGCTCGGGCGGCAGGTAGACACCCTGCAGCGAGTTGCGCGAAGCAAACCCCCCGCCGATGTCCAGGTACTCGATGGTGCAGCCGGTTTCGCGTTCGCACGCATCCATGAACGCCGTCATGATGCGCGCCTGCGCGGCGTAGGCACGCACCTCGAGCACGAAGGTGCCGATGTGGCTGTGCAGCCCGGTGAGCTTGATCCACTTGCTCGCGGCAATGCGCTGCACGGCGTCGCGCGCCGCCCCCGATTCGATGTTGAAGCCGAAGCGGCTCCAGGCATCGGTATAGCCCGTGTCGAAGTTCAGGCGGATGCCGACCGGCACGCCCTCGCGTTCCTGGTGGCGCGCGACATTTTCTATCGCGTAGAGTTCATCGAGGTGATCGATGTTGATGGTCGCGCCCTCCTTGACCGCGAGTTCGAGCGCTTCATTGGGCTTCCACGGGCCGTTGAAGATGATGCGCGAACCCGGCACGCCGAGCGCCCGGGCCTTCTGGTATTCGAAGCCGGAGACGACTTCCGCCCAGGAGCCTTCCTGGTGAAACACGTTGCAGACTGCGCCGAGGTAGTTGGTCTTGTACGACCAGCCATGGCGCACGCGCGGCCAGCGCGTCGCGAACGCGCGCTTCAGGCGCCGCACATTGTCGCGCAGGGCCATCTCCGAAACGATGAACAGCGGCGAGCCGTATTGTTTGAGCAGGGGCGCGATCTCGGCGCCTGCGAAATCGGACTGATACAACTGCGGGCGCACGTTGCCGAACTTGTTCATGCCGCCGGTGCGGTGCGGCGTGAAGACGGGTTTCGTCCAGGCTTGCCTGTCGCCCATTATTTGACTCCTTGTGGCTCGATGGCGCGGGCAAGCCCGCCGTCCATCATCATGGTTTCGAAATCCCCCAGCGGCACGATCGTCTCGAGCGCATAGCGGATGAACATCGTGCCCGGCCGGGAATCGGCGAGCGCCGGCGCCGGCCGTCCCATGGCCAGTTCCACCAGCAGCGCCGGCAGGTTGCGTCCCACGCCCTGCGACAGATAGATCCAGGAGGGAAAACGCGGGTTGATCTCGATCAGGTGGTAGCAGCCCGCGGCGTCGCGCATCATTTCGATTTCGAGCGGCCCCTTCCAGTCGAGGGCTGCGACCAGCCGCCTCGCGGCATCGGCGAAGCCCTGGTCGAAAATCGTCACGCCCGCCCAGGCCTTGCCCTTGGCGGTCAGCGCCCGCTTCTTCATCATGACTTCGCCGAGCAGCTTGCCGTTTTCGTCGGCGACGCCGGAGAGGTTGTACTCCTCGCCGGCAATGAAACGCTGCGCCAGCACCGGCAACCCCCACTCCGCGGCGATCGAGTGGAATGCCGCGACAGCCTCATCGGCGCTCCTCACGATGCGTGCATCGTAGAACGGGCCCTTCACCACCATGGGGTAGGACCAGCCTTCGGCCTGGCAGTTGCGAAAGAAGCTTGCGCTGGAGAGCGGCTTGACCTCAGGGCAGGCAACGCCCGCAGCCTTGCACAGTTCGGGAAGCCGGTCCTTGGTGCGGCGGGAGAGCGCCTGGGCGTTCGGCAGGTAGGTGCGGATGCCCATCGCTGCGAGCCACGGCGCGGCGCCTACCATCAACGGCAGTTCCGCGTCCAGGCAGGGAATCAGCAGGTCGATGTGTTCGCGCGCGTTGATCTCGGAAAGCCGGTCCAGCATCGCATCGCTGCCGCCGCTGGGGTAGGACAACATGTGCGCCGCATCGCAGTACTCGGCGAGGTACAGGCCCGGATCGAGCGCGTCGTAACTCAGCCCGACGATGCGCACGCGCGGGCCGTAGGCCTCGCGCAGGCAGCGGGCGACGGCGAGACCGGGGCCCGGATTCTCGGGCTGGGCATTCATCCCGGTCACGGCGATCGTCATGCCCGGTTCGGTCATCATTTGATCTGGCTCCGCAGCACGCCGGCGAACTCGATCACGTCGCGCTCCAGGGTGGCAGCGTCGCCCTCGAACTGCAGTTCCAGCGCTTCGACCACCTTCGCCAGACCGGTGGGCTGCTGCAGCAGCCGCAGTACCGCCAGGCCGGTGGCGTTGACGCTGTAGCTGCGACCGCTGAGCGGGTCGAACACGAAGCCGCTGTCGCTCAACGCCAGTCTGGCAACCGTCTCCGGGTCGGGGAATATTCTTGCCCTGTCGTTCATGTTTGCCTCCGCTTCGTTGGATTCCACGGTGCCCATGGTGGACCGCGAGAATTACGGATATCAACTACCCTGCATTACATCTTTGTAATTGTCGGCCGGCACCCGGCGAGCTATGGTGGCGCGAGTCAGGTTGCGCCGGGCGGAAAGGGCGGGATGAAGGTACTGCTGGTCGAGGACGAAGCGAAGATTTCGGACTTTGTCTGCGCCGGGCTGCGCGAGCAGGGATTTGCCGTCGATCACTGCGCCAACGGCACGGAGGGGTTCGAACAGGCCAGCCGCGGCGGCTACGACGCGATCGTGCTGGACATCATGCTGCCGGGGCGCGACGGCCTGTCGGTGCTCAAGGGGCTGCGCAAGGCGGGAATGGCGACCCCGGTGATACTGCTGACCGCGCGCAACGAGCTCGACGACCGCATTGAAGGCCTCACGCTCGGCGCCGACGATTATCTCGCCAAGCCGTTCTTCGTCGAGGAACTCGCCGCCAGGCTGCATGCGCTGTTGCGCCGCATATCGGGCGAGCGGCAGAATGTGCTGGTGGTCGGCCACCTCCGGCTGGACCGCATTTCGCGCGAGGTCACCTGGCAGAAACAGACCATCGACCTTACCGGCCGGGAATTCAACCTCATGGAGTACCTGATGCGCTCGCCGGGCCGGGTCTTCACGCGCACGCAGATACTCGAGCACGTGTGGGGTTACGACTTCGATCCGAGCACCAATGTGGTGGACGTGTGCATACAGCGCATACGCAAGAAGATCGCCTCCATCGCCGCCGACGGCGAAGCCCTGATCGAGAGCGTGCGCGGCGTCGGCTATCGTTTCCGCAAACCCGGCACGCACAGCGAATGAGGGTGTCGTTCCGGCTGCGCATCACCCTGCTCTCGGCATTGCTGGCCGGTTGCGCGCTGGCCGGATTCGCCGTGCTCACCTGGTGGTTGGTGCGCGACATCCGCATCGATCGGCTCGAGGCCGATGTCGCCGCGCACGCCGAGCGCGAGTCCGGACGGCTGCTGCCGCCCGGCGGCTGGCAGCAGTTCGAGGTGCTGCTCGCCCGCTCGCTGGGGGCGCGGGAACCCGGCAAGGTGCTGCTGCTCATCGAGGACGGCGCGGGCGCAACCGTATACCGTTCCGCCCACTGGCCGGCGGGAACAGACCAGAACCAGTTTCCGTGGCCGCCGCTGCATGCCTCGGGCCCGGTCACTTTGCGCCCCGATCCTCGCATGCTCCCCCCGCCGCCGGCCTCGTTGTGGGAAGCGAGGCCCGATGTCGCGCTGCGGCCATTTCAGCCCGCTGTCTCGGTATTCTCGTTCCGTGCCGATGGCGATGAGTGGCGCTCCGGACTGTCGGTAACGCCGCAATCGAGGATAGCGGTGGCGATGAGCCTCGCCGAGATCGATGCCGACATGGCCGCGCTGCGCAACGCCTTCCTGTTCGCTGTGCCGCTCGCCTTGGCACTGATCGGTCTCGGGTCGTGGATCGTCGCGGCGCGGGCGCTGCGGCCGGCCCGGCACCTGAACGCCTCGATAAGGGCGGTGACCGCCGCCGGACTCGATCAACGCGTGACCACAGGCGAACAGGACAGGGAATTCGAGGAGCTGACGCTTGCATTCAACGCCATGCTGGAGCGCCTGGAAAAAAGCTTCCTGCAGGCATCGCGATTTTCCGCCGACGCCGCGCACGAACTGAAGACGCCGCTGGCAATCCTGCAGGGCCAGCTGGAGGGCGAAATCCACCGCGCGGAGGCCGGCTCGCGCATCCAGCAAGTCCTCACCGGCATCCTCGATGAAGTACGGCGCCTCTCCGCCATTTCACGCAAGCTGCTGCTGCTGTCGCAGGCCGACGCGGCGCAATTGCGGCTGCAGATTGCGCCGTTCGACTTGTCCGCCGGCCTGCTGGCACTCGCCGAGGACGCGCGCATGCTCGCGCCCCACCTGCCGGTGAGCGAGGACGTGGCGCCGGGGATCTTCGTCAACGCCGACGAGAGCCTGCTAACGCAGATTCTCCACAACCTGCTGAGCAACGCGATCAAGTACAACATCGAAGACGGCTGGATACGGATCGCCGCCTCATGCCCGGGCGATCTCGCCACCGTCGTATTTTCCAACGCATCCGGGGGAATCGAAGAAGGAGACCGCGGGCGCCTGTTCGAACGCTTCTATCGCGCCGACCGCGCGCACGGCCGGCAGGTGGACGGCGTCGGCCTGGGGCTCAGCCTATCGCGTGAACTCGCGCGCGCCCACGGCGGAAATCTCGAACTGTCGGTCGCGCCGGATCGCAGCGTCAGCCTGCGCCTGACCGTTCCGGCCGTATCGGCCCGGGCGGTCGCCCGGCCGGCATGAACAGGTTGTCAGAAAGGTCAGAAGGAAAAGCTCAGGCCCCTGCAGCTTGCCCCCGCCATGGTCGCAATGCCGTGCCGGTGCGCATCGACCACACCGTCCAGCAGGATCAGCCAGGCAAGCTGGGACTCGACCACCGCCTCTTCCACCAGATCCCACTTGCTGTCGTCTTCGATGTAATCGTCCAGCAGTTCGATGGCGGCGCCATGGTCTTCGTCGGCAGCGTCGTGCCCGGTGAACCAGGCGAGATCCTCGTCAGACCAGTTGAGGTCCCTGCGCATGCGATTGATCTCGAAGCCGAAGAATCCGGAATCGCGCAGCACCCGCTCGTGCCCGGAAGCGATGGCAACCCCCTCCTCCCAGCTGCGATTCGCGATGCCATGAAAAAGGTCGATGGTGACGAGCGTGGTGGCCAGCGGGCGTACCTTTTCCAGATCCGCCAGCGATTGCCCCGTCGCGCGGCCGAAGCTGGTTGCAAGGAGCTGGCGGTGGTTCATGCCCACGCGCGGATCGACGATGTCCTCCTCGGACACCACTTCCAGCAGCTTCCGCCGCAGCGCGGGGTGCGGACAGTTCGCATAGACATGTCCGCGCATCTTGAAAATGCTGCGCGTCCAGAGCGACATCTGCTGCACCCAGAGCCTGACCAGTCCGGGCGTCATCGTGTCGATGTTCTGCCACTTGCTTGCCGTCGTGTACTTCAGGCAGCGCTCCTGTATGGCGGGATAGACATCGGCGAACTTCCTGGCCGGTCGGGACCGCGATATCGAATTGCCGGACATTCCTCTCTCCGTGAAATTGCGCCGGCGGCGAAGGCGCTTCGCCGGGCGCGTTGAAAGCATTGTGCCGAAAATCATGATACCGCAGCCACTCGCGCAACCGGCCGCTTCCCGGAATCGTACTTCTAACGATATGATCCCAACCTGCGCCGTCGCAAACACATACCGGGAGGAACTGGACAATGAGGAGCATAGAGATGAATCGGACGCGGCTGGCATCACTTGTCGTCAGGCTCGCGTGCGTGCTGGCGCTGGCCGCTTCATCAGGCGCCGCTTTTTCGCAGGCCTATCCTTCAAAGCCGGTGCGCATGGTCAACGGCTTCGCCGCGGGCGGCAGCATCGATGTCATCGCGCGCGTCATCGCGGCGGCCATTTCACCCACGCTCGGGCAGCAGGTGATCATCGAGAACCGCATCGGTGCAGCGGGCACGATCGCCGCGAACGCGGTGGCAAAGGCCGATCCGGACGGGCACACCCTGCTCGTCGCCGAACACAGTTCGGTCGTGTACGCGCAGCTGTTGTCCAGGGATCTGCCCTACGATCCCTACAGGGATTTCGCCATCGTCATCCCGGTGTTCAAGGCCTCGTTCGTGCTGGTGGGAGGCCCGGCTTTCAAGCTGGGCAGCTTCAAGGAGATGATTGCCGAGGCCAAGGCGAACCCAGGCAAGATCGCCTATGGACATTCCGGCAACGGCTCCATCCACCACCTCACCATGGAGTTGTTCAAGCAGCGCGCCGGGATAGACATGACGGCAGTTCCTTACAAGGGCGGCGCGCTGTCGGTACAGGATGCCGTGGGTGGGCAGATACCCATTGCGATATCGGGACAGAACACGACCGATTCCCTGATCAACGCGGGGAAGCTGCGCGCGCTCGCCGTCACATCCAGGGACCGGTGGACGGCTCGTCCGGCCATACCGACGATAGGCGAATTCCTGCCCGGCTTCGAAGCCTATACCTGGGCATCGCTGTTCGCGCCGGCCGCGACGCCCCGCGAGATACTGTTGCGGCTCAATGCGGAAATAGCCAGGGCGTTGCGCTCGCCGGAGATCGCCCGCAAGCTCAACGACATCGGCCTTGAGCCCCCGCCGCGCAGCCTCGAGGAATCGCACCAGCTCTGGCTGGCCGAGCGCGCGCTCTGGCCGGATGTGGTGAAGCGATTGAATATCACGCAGTAAGACGCAAACCCGATTCCGGCACGCACCGCCTTCCCGCCACGCCTTCGATTGCGGCCGCGCACGCGCGGCACTGCGCTCAGGACGGGTCGCCGCTGAATGCGCCCTGTATCCGGCCGTCCACCATCTCGACGATGCGGCCGCACTGCCCGGCAAGCGCGTGATTGTGGGTGACGACGAGCACTAAAGTGGACCCTGTTTTCAAGACAGCAGTTTAAGCTGTGCGCTGTCAAGAAGGGTTAGAAGAAATGGGTGATTCAAAGAAGCGAAAGGTCCACACGCCCGAGTTTAAGGCGAAGGTTGGACTGGAGCGCAAGCTCGTCTTACGCAGAGCATTCAGCTCGCGCAACGCTTCGATGCTCGCTACTGGCTCTTGCGTCATGCGCATCTGACAGCACACGGCGGTGTCGAACATCCATTGCGGAATCTCTACGCCTCGACTCCCATGCCGCGCCTCCAATCCGCAGCGGAGCACCATCCGCCCGTGATTTATCCGCGCCCCGTAAATCCAAACGACACGGCCGAACCACGGATGCCGTGGATACAGGACTTCTCGGGATTCGGTACTATGGGTGTTCGATTGATGACTTGTACAACACAGAGCGTCCGCACCAGTCTCTGGGGTACAAAACGCCGTCAGTCGTGTATCGAACCGCGCGCGGTGGCGGAGCACTGATCGTGGACAAATTCGGCGGCGTGGTCGAGGGACTCAACAACAAAGCCAAAGTCACTATGAGAAAAGGCTACGGATACCGAACCTTCAGAGTCACGGAACTCTCCCTGTATCATGTACTTGGCAAACTATCCGAGCCAAAGCTCGCCCACAGTTTCTACTGACGAACCGGGTTTACCATGGCAAGAACGCGCCCGCTTTGTCGGAGTTCCGACATGGTGCCGCGCGCGCAAGCTTTACCAGCGAACCCAGTGCGCCGCACCGCCGACGCGGCAACACAGACTTGAACAACCGATTGCGCATGCCCCGGCTTTTTCCCTGAAGGAGCGAGCCCCATTAGTCCCTTGTTATACGCTGTCCCGGTCTTCCTGAGCCTCATCTTCGTTGAACTGCTTGTCGCGAAATGGATGGGGCGCAAGGTCTATTGCTTCCATGACGCCATCACCAGCATCAACATCGGCCTGATGAGCGAATGCGTGCGTTCGCTGCTCAAGCTCATGTCAGTGTTTGTGTATGCCGTTGTCGTGGAACAGGTCGGTGCGTTCACATGGGATGTGGGCCAACCGGCAGTCTGGATTCTGGCGTTCTTCATGTACGACTTCTTCTACTACTGGGCACACCGTGCCGGGCACGAAGTCAACTTCCTGTGGGCGGCACATGTGGTGCACCATTCGAGCGAAGAGTTCAACCTGTCCACGGCGCTGCGCCAGTCCTCCACCAACCAGGTGTTCTACTGGGTGTTCTATTTGCCGATGGCGATCGTCGGCATCCCGGTGGCGGTATTTGTGCTGGTGGCCCTGGCCAGCGCGCTCTACCAGTTCTGGGTGCACACGCGGCTGATCCCGAAACTGGGCTGGCTCGACCTGCTGTTCAGCACCCCGTCCAACCACCGCTGCCACCACGGCCGCAATCCGTATTGCATCGATGTGAACTACGGCGCCACGCTGATCATCTGGGACCGCATGTTCGGCACCTATGTCGCGGAGCGCGATGACGAACCGGTGGTCTACGGCACACTCGCGCCGCTGCAGAGCTGGAACCCGGTGTGGGCGAATTTCAAGAACTACATCGGCATAGTGCGTGACGCAACACACGCCCCAAGATCGGCCGACAAATTGATGCACGTGTTTGCCGGGCCGGACTGGACCCCCGCCGGCCCCGCCGTGCCGGAGCAGGGCGTGGCACGTACATACGCCGTCTTCGAAACGCCGTCGTCGCGCTGGCAGCGGGTCTACGGCGTGGTGGCGACCGTGGTGGTATTTGCCATGTTCATGCATTTGCTGATGGTGGCGCCCGGCCTGTCGGTAGCTGCGCGCATCGGTTACGGGTTGTTGATCGCCCTCAACGGCATCACCATCGGCCAGATATTTTCCAACCAACAGCGTGCGATCGAATGGGAGGCTCTGCGCGTTGCGGCGGTGTTTGGCGCACTGGCGTCAGGGCTCTGGTTTACTCCGGTTCATGCTTACGTGCAGACGGCGGCCGGTTTGGGGTTGGCAATCTCGCTGCTGGTGCTGGTTTTCGCGCGCTCCGAGCGTGGCTCGATGCCAACTGCCATGCCGGAGGCACGGGCATGAACTGGCAGGCCAGCCTTGACGGCCTGTTGATGCTGGTCGCGTTGTGGGCGGCGCTCGGGCCCACCAGGGCCATGCCCGCCGCGCAACTGGGTTGCCTGCTGTTTGCGGTGGCGGCCATGCTTGGCACACTGCGTTTCTCCGGGTTGCTGTCCCTGCCGCAGTTGCACCAGTTCATGTCGGCTCTAGGAGCCAGCGTGGCCATGCCACTTCTGGCCACTGCGGTCATGTGGCCCCAGCGCGCCGTCGCGCGGGAACCGAAGTTTGTCTGGATTCTTGGCGTCGCACTGGCGGTGATGTACGTGCTGGTGGGGGTGGTAGCCGCAACCAAGTCGTGGTCGGCCGCATGTGCGGTGCTGTCGGCATTCGCCATCATCGGCATCTCGGTGGCGCGTCGGCAGTGGCTGGCGCTGGCAGCGGGCTTCTGCATGCTGGCGGCATTCGTGCTTTTTGCGTCGCAGGTTTCGTGGGCGGATCTGCGACCGGGCGAGTTTCTGCATGTCGGGCTCGCGCTTGGCCTGCTGCTGTTCGCGCTCTGGATGCCCGCACGCGCATCCGCGCCTGCTGCGCAGCCATCACACTGAACTTTTTCAACGGACCTACCAATGGCAACCACATCGCCCGGCCCGCTCACAGCGGCGCTCGAAAGCCAACGCCGCGCCTATCTTGCAAATCCCGTGCCCGATGCCGCGGCGCGGCGCGCAGACTTGCGCAGCCTGCAACGCTTCGTCGTGGAAAACAAGTCGGCGTTGTGCGAGGCGATCAGCCTGGACTATGGCAACCGCTCGAGGCATGAGACGCAGTTGCTTGAAATTTTCCCGGTGGTGGACGGCATAGACCACACGCTCAGGCATCTGGCACGATGGATGCGACCTCAGCGCCGCGGCATCGACCGGCTGGTATTTCTGGCGGCAAGGAACCGCGTCATCCCGCAGCCGCTAGGTGTGGTCGGTGTGATCGTGCCGTGGAACTTCCCGCTCAACCTGAGCCTGCTGCCGCTCACCTACATCTTTGCCGCGGGCAACCGCGCAATGGTCAAGATGTCGGAGAACTCGCGCCACCTGAGCCGGCTGTTGATGGAACGAATGCCGGCCTACTTGCCTCCGGAAAAGCTGGCCTTTTTCGAAGAGACTGGCGCCGTGGGCGTCGAATTTTCCCGCTTGCCGTTCGACCACCTGATGTTCACGGGTTCCGGCCAGACCGGACGCGCGGTGATGGCTGCGGCGGCGCAGAACCTTTGCCCGGTGACGCTGGAGCTGGGTGGCAAGGCGGCAGCGGTAGTCTGCGAAGATTTTCCTTTGGCGACCGCCGCAGAGCGCATTCTGTACGTCAAGTACCTCAACGCCGGGCAGATCTGCACCACGGTCGACCACGTCTGGATCCCACAGCCAAGGGTCGATGAGTTCGTCGCCCATGCACGGCGCCTTGTGCCGGCTCTGTATCCGTCGCTCGGTACCGCCGACTACACCTCGATCATCGACGCACGGGCCTTCACGCGCCTGAAGGCGGCACTGGAGCAGGCGCGCGCTGGTGGCGCAACGCTGGTGCCTCTGCTGCCCGGGCCCGCCTGGGACGACGCCACGCGCAAGATAAACCCGCACCTGGTGCTCAACGCGCCCTCAAGCTGCGATCTGGCACGCCATGAAATCTTCGGCCCGATCCTGCCGATTCGCAGTTATTCCCGTCTGGACGAGGTGGTCGACTCGATCAACGCCGGCCCGCGGCCCTTGGCGTTCTACCCATTCTGCAATGACCGCCGCGTGGTGGACGACTTGCTGCGGCGCGTGATGTCGGGTGGCGTGTCGGTCAACGACGCGTTGTTCCATGTCGGGCAACACGATCTGCCTTTTGGCGGTATCGGTGAATCGGGTATGGGCCACTACCACGGCCGCGAAGGCTTTGATGCTTTCTCCAAATTGCGGCCGGTGTTCTACCAGTCCCGCTTCAACACGCTGCGGTTTCTGCGGCCGCCCTATGGCAAATTCGCGGATCGCGTGCTGAAGTTTCTCATCCGCTGAGGGCTGCCTGGCGGCGGCGCTTTTCCGGATCAGCGTCACACTCCTCAAAATGATCCCCCGAACTGGGGAACGATTGCGCGATTGTGTTACCGAAGGGCAGCATCGGCGCAAGCAATGAAGCAAGAACTACGCGATTGGCTTTCATGGCGGTCTCCTCCTGAGTGCATAAAGCTACCCTATTGCCCGCGAATCCGATTGTCGCTACCTGGCGAGTGCGAAAATTCATCGGGTGGTAGGATTCTTTGTGGCCCGCCGCGCGTGCGGCGATTGTCCTTTCACGAACAGATTGGAGCTTCCATGCGCGCCTTGCTTCTTCCCGTGTGTCTCGTGGCTTCCATGGCGCTTGGTATGCCCTCGTTTATTTCCGACGGTCTCGCGCAAACGATGTACCGCTGCGGTAGCAATTATCAGGATCGTCCCTGCGATTCCGGGCCGAGCAAAGTGGTGAGTAGTCGTCAAAGCCGTGCCGATACGCCTTCTGCCGGGCCAAGCGGGGCACCCGACGCAGATTGCGCCCGTCGGGGGCAGGAGTCCATGAAGGTGATCTGGGCGCGCGAAGGTGGTGCGACGACGGAACGCATGAACGATGACATTCAAGGCAATAGTTCGATGTCGGCATCCCAGAAGGACGCGCAGCGCAAGCTAGTGGCCGATGTCTACCGGCAACGTGGCACTGCTGACCAGGTGCGCACGCGGATCGAGTCCGAATGCATGGCCGAGAAGGAGGAAAAAGCCAAATCAAAATTGTTGGCCGAGGCGCTCCTCAAAGCTGGAGTGAAACCCGGCTTTGACGGTGCCGCACCCGCGGGGGCACAACCGGCGCAGTCCGCCGTGGCTTCGCAGGGTTCGTCGAGTAACTCGGCGCAATCATCCAACGCTGATATTTGCCGTTCGTACGCCAATCAGCAGGAGAACATCCAGCGTTCGCAGCGCGCCGGCGGGTCGGCCTCGAAAATGGATTCGTTGCGGCGCCAGCTCGAGGATGTACGGCGCAATATGTCGCAGGCGCGTTGTTAGCACCGGCTACTCCGCTTCTATCCCCGCCGAGCACGAGACCATGTAGGTGTCTGCTTGAGCATTTCGATGATCGTGGACTTGTCGATGCCTTTGGTCGGGGGGCCGCCGCGCAATTCCATCGCGCCGGTCAGGTAGCTGTTGCGCCAGGTGGCCGCCTCGGCCGCGTAGCCCATCTGCTCGTAAGTTTTGGCGAGCAATTCCTTGGCGCCCTTGTTGGCGCCATCGCCAAACACCGCGTGATTGAGCAACTCGGCGGCCCAGCGGTAGTCACCCTTGTCGTAGGCGGTTTGCGCCGCGGCGACGGCCTTGTCGGCGCCGCCGATCAGTTCGAGGTAGCGCTTGGCAGATTCCTGCGGCGGCAATGGATCGAGATTGGCGGGGTTGCCGTCATACGCACCCAGATAGAACTGATACACCGCCTTGACGTTGTTGCGCAGATCGCCGTAATAGCCGCGCGAACCGAAATAGTCGGCGAGCGACTTGGGCAGCTTCACCATGTCTGCAATCTCGCGCGGGGTGTAACCGGCGTTGATCAAGCGCACGGTCTGATCGTGGGTGTATTTATAGACATCGCGATGCTTGATGATGAACTCCTTGATGCGGCCATTGCCCCAGATCGGCCAGTTGTGCGATGCGATGTAGACGTCGGCGTTCTTCACATGCTCCAGCGCCTGCTCCAGGTAGTTGGACCAGCGCAATGCATCCCGCACCTTCGCACCACGAATCGGCAGCAGGTTGTGCATGGTCTGGGCCAGGTTTTCGGCGCCGTCGTAGAGCTTCTTGTCGGGAATGCCGAAGCTCAACTCGGCGGGGCTCTCGGCGTTGGGGACGTTGTGAAACATGAACTTGACGCCGTCGAGCTCCATCGGCTGGTCGGGTTTGTCGACCAGCAAGGTCGGCGGCAGAATGCCGGGCAAGCCATAGACCACATCCTTTCCCAGACCGGTGTCGACATTGCCTTTGACCGAACGCGGCAGGTTCTTGCCAAGCTGGTACATCGAACGCCGGGCCATGCCGGTACCGACCATCACGTTCTCGCTGGTGGCCTCTTCCATGAAGCCCTCCGGCGCGACGATGGGTAGTTTGCGCTCGGCGGCTTCCTTGGCGGTGGTGACACCGAGCACACCGCCGAAATGATCGATATGGGCGTGCGTGAAGACAATGGCGGAGACCGGTTTGTTGCCCAGGTGCTGCCGGGCGAATGCCAATGCGACGCTGGCTGATTCCGGCGCCGACAAAGGGTCCACCACGATCCAGCCGGTTTTGCCCTCGATCAGGGTCATGTTGGCAATGTCAAAACCACGCAACTGGTACACGCCGTCCATCACCTTGAAAAGGCCGAAATTGGCGTTCAACTGGGCGTGGCGCCAGAGGCTGGGGTTGACGGTATCGGCCGCTTTGCCGGCGAGGAACCCGTAGGCGTCAAAGTCTTTCAACAAGGTGCCGTCAGCGGCGAGGATCTTGCCGGCGGGCTTGGCAATGAAGCCGCGCTTGGCGTCTTCAAAGTCCGCGGGGTCGTCCAGCTTCAGGCTCTGCGAGAACGCTGCGTTGGCCTTCCGCGTGGCTTCGGTGGCGTCGGCTGCGGCACCGCCGATCCCGGTGTCCTTCCCGCAGGCAGATAGCAAAAGTACGGCACACAGCGACAGCAGGGTCGCAGGGCGACAACAGCGAAACGGTTTCTGAGCTTGCATATGGGCTCCCGTAACGACAATCTCGACAACGCCGCCGACCGAAGCGCCGCACGCGCAGGCGATTGACGGGGCAAATAGCGAACAGTGAGTATTGAATAGTGCATGCATCCACAGTCTTTTCCATATCAGGTTTCAGCCTGGAGCGGACTGAGATCAGGGGTGCGAAGTGAATCGATCTTTAGAAGAAGGTCGCAGTATAGCGGGGGGTATTGGTCAAGCCAGTTTTGATCGGGAATGGAGTTGTTGCGGCGGCGTCATTGGTGGCTGAGGGGCGCTGCCCTGTTGTTGTATCGGCAGTTGACCTTCGGGTTGCCGTTGCGCTGTAGGCTAGCGACGCGACCTTCTTGCCTTGTCAAACGAGAAGAATAGGTATCTCTATTGGAACTCTGTCCGGCGTGCTGAACTTCAAGGCGATCAACAAAGCGCAAGCCGCCTATCCGGATGCGTCCCCGAGGACGACCACGCAGCGCTCCGGTTCGATATGAACGAACACCTTCCCTCCGGATTGCGCCGCAAACTCCGGGTGCACGCGGGACTGCAACAGCTCGTTGCCCACGCGCACCTTCAGTTCCTGATAGTCGCCCAGAAACATGTGCGACTCTATGATCCCGGCCCATTCGTTCAGGGCGTGCCGGGGGGCGTCTGAAACGAGGATGTTTTCAGGTCGGATGGAAATCGTCACGCTCCCGCTTCCCGCAGTGGTGACGTCACCTGGCAGCAGGAGTTCGCCGCACGGGGTTTGAAGCCTGCAGCCTGCAGCCCCGTCGCGCACGATAACCCTGCCGGTAAGAAAATTGGTGGTGCCGACGAAGTCCGCGACGAAGCGGTTCCCGGGCGAGCGGTAGATCTCGCGCGGGCTGCCGATCTGGATGATGCGTCCCTGGTTCATCACCGCTATCTGGTGCGACAGCGCCAGCGCCTCGTTCTGGTCGTGCGTGACATAGATGGCCGTGATTCCGAGCTCCTGTTGCAGGCGCTTCAGCTCGAATCTCATGCGCTCCCTGAGCTTGGCGTCGAGATTGCTCAGGGGTTCGTCCAGCAGCAGCAGCCTGGGCTCGTTTACCAGCGCCCTGGCGAGCGCCAGGCGCTGCTGCTGGCCGCCGCTGAGCTTGGTGGCTTCGCGGGCCTCCAGATCCTCCAACGAGACCGTGCGTAGCACCTTCAGTACCTTGTCGCGAATTTGTGCCCGCGAATACCGGCGGCCGGTGGTCAAAGGAAAAGCGGCATTCTCGAACACGGTCATATGCGGCCAGATCGCATACGACTGGAAGACCATGCCGAAACCACGCTTGTTTGCCCTTGTGAAGATCCCCTTAGAGGATGAAAAGACCACGGTTCCCTCGGCGACGATCTCGCCGGAATCCGGTCTTTCGAGTCCCGCTATCGAGCGCAAGGTCGTTGTCTTCCCGCAACCGCTTGGACCGAGCAAGGTGAACATTTGCCCGGCGGGAACATCGAATGTGACGTCCTGGACTGCGTTTATTGCCCGCCCATGCTCGTCCGGATACGCCTTGTTGAGGCTTCGAACCTGGAGCATGGGCTCAGCGGGCGCCACTTCTGCGCATCCAGAAGTAGAACACGGCCGATGTCACAAGCAGCGACAACGCGGCGATGAGGACGCCGATCACGGCGGCCGACTCCGGCCGGCTGGAGGTCGCGAACTCGAACATTACCAGCGCCAGCGTTCTCGACCCGGGGGTCGCCAGCAGAACGGAGGCACTGATGTCGCTCAGCGAAGCGATGAACACCAGCAGGAAAACCGAAACGCACATCGGCGCTATGAGCGGAACCGTGATGCGCAGGAAGGTTCTGGCGAAACTCGCGCCCGACATCAGCGCCGCCTCCTCGAGCTCATTGGAAAGCTGCAGGATGGAGGTCCTCAGCATGTGCACGCCGAGCGGCATGTTCTTGATGATCATCGCCGCGACCAGCGGTACGGCGGTGCCGTAAATGCCGGACAGGAGCGGAATGTTCAGCAACATGCTGCTCAAGGTGAAACCGAGCACCAGGCCCGGGATCGCCCATGGCAGCCAGACCAGCAGCGTGACCGCCGAGCGACCCCAGACACGCGTGCGCACCAGGATCCATGCGATCAACGCATACAGCAGGGTGCCACAGATTCCCGACGCCAATCCGATCACGAGCGAGTTCATGGTCGCATCGGCGACCGCCGGGCTGGCGAAGACCTGGCGCCAGTGATCGAGCGTCCACGGCTGCTCGATGAAGAAAAACCCGAAAAGACGGCTCAGCGACCCCGCGAGCAGGACGATGAGCGGCAGCCCTATGCTAACGAAAATGTACAACATCACGATCGCCGAGGCTGCCCACGCCCACCTGCCCCGTAGCCGCGGCTGCAGGCGCGTACCCCTCCCGGTGAGCGTCGCACGGCTGCTCAAGCGGCCGATGTAATGCTGGTAGGCGAAAGCGGCGACCAGAAGGATCGCGAGGAACAGGGCGCTCAGCGCCATTGCCTGCGAATAGAGAGGGGGATCCGCGGAGATCAGGTCGTAGATGCGGGTCGCGTACACGAATATGCCGACCGGCGTTCCGAGTAGCTGCTCCACCTCGAATACCTCAAGGCTGCGGATGAACCCCGCCACGAAGGCGGTCAGTATCGCCGGCGCGATCAGCGGAATCGTTATCCGGTGCAAGGTGGTGAGCACGCTGGCGCCGCTCATGTCCGCGGCCTCTTCGACCGACGAGTCGAGCTGCCGCAAGGCCGGTGCCAGCAGGATGACCATGACCGGTACCGTCGACAGGCTCAGGTGAACCCAGATGATCCCCGAAACACTGTTGATGGAGAATACCGGCCCCTGGATCGGGAGCAGGAAACGCAGCGCGTCGTTGACGAGGCCGTACTGCGCGTCGAGCAGCAGCGTCCATCCCATCGCAACAGGCAGGATGGGAAGGAAGAAGCCGAACCACAATGCGTGTTCGATAAAGCCGGCCCCGGGTATTCGAACGCGCACCAGCAGCCAGGCGATCACGAACGCGACGGCGATCGCTATCGGGATGCGGACCGACAGGAGAAACGAATACCCGATCGCCTTGAGCGTCTTGGCGCTGGAGAATACGTCCGACCATGCGCCCAGACCCGGCCGGAACGACTGGCCGGCCCCTGCGACATTGAAACTCTCCGCGACGACGAACAGGACCGGGAGCAAGGTGATCGAGCCGACGGCAATCACGAGGGCGATGCCGAAGGCAATGTCCGCATGGCCCGCTCGCCAAGTCCCTCGCCGGAAGTCAGAAACAGCTGCCGCCCGCGGCGCGTCAGCGAGCCCCTGGCCGCTCGTTCTGGCCATCGTGCGAGAACCGCCCGACGCGGATTCCGGCGCCTGTGGCGGAAGTCTCAGCGCCCGCCCAGCGCTTCGACGATCGCCTTCTGGATTGCGGGCCGCGACTGCACGTACCAGTCTTCCTTGTATTGATCGAAGTAGTTGATGCCGGGCCTGGGCACGACATACTCGGGCATGTTGTCCGATCTCACATCGGTCCGGTTGGAAGGCTCCAGGGTGATGCGCGAATATACTTCCTGTCCCGGCTGGCTCGCATACCAGTTGATGAAGACGCGGGCCGCGTTCGGGTGCGGCGCGCCCTTGTTGAAGGTGAGAACGCCGAAGCCGCCGAGAATGCTGCCCGGCCCATCGGCCAGAAACGGCACGCCGAGCTGCTTCATCCCCTGGGCCTTGAACTGCTCGATGGGTGCCTGGACCGCGCCCAGCGCCACCGCGTGCGTGCCGCGCGCGATCCATTCGACAAGCTGGCGCCCGTCGCGCGTATAGGTCACTTCCTGGCCGACGTAGAGCTTCTTCACAAAATCCATGCCGAAGGTCTGCGCCAGGTAGGCCGCCGCCGCCTGGCCGGCGCCGGCAACCCGCGGGTCATCGGCCGCGATCTTTCCTTTGAACTCCGGCTTCAGCAGGTCCTGCCAGGACGTCAATGTCCCGGGTTTGACCAGACTGGTATTGATCAGAGGCCAGCAATGCACCCAGCGCGGACCGGTAAACATGTAGGCTTGGGCATTGTCGAACCAATCCATCTTCCCTCCTGTCCAGGACTTCGGGTCGGTCACTCCCGGAAGCATGAACAAGGGCTTGATCGGCTGCAGCAGGCCGTCGCGATAGAACGACAGCTGAATCCCCCCGCTCATAGAAAGGTCTACAGTTAGGTTCCCCGTCTTCGCCTCCCGTGCGACCCGGGAATAAAGATCGACGACCTGGCCGGTGAGAAACTCTACCTTTACGCCGGTATCGCGCTCAAACGCCGCCCGCATGGGCTCCGACAGGGCTCCGAAGGACAGCGCCACGACGACCTTGCCCTCTTTCTTCGCGGCCTCGAGGACTTTTTGCCACTCCGGCCCGGCGCCGTCCTGCCAGCCCGCCGCACGAGCCGGCTGCAGTACGGCGAACGCCGCCAGCATGAGCCCCAGCATCGATGCCCGGCGGCCGAATTTCCCGATTTCACTTCTCATCTTGCCTCCTCCATTGACCTCAGAAAAAAACCTGCGAATACGTCCAACGAGGCTGCGGAATTCCGCGCCGCCGCAGTTCAGTCCCCGACCGCCGCCCATGACGCAATACCCATGCCGCCGACCGCCCGATAGAACGGCTCGTAGGTGGTGAAGCGGCTCGGTATGTCGCCGATCGCGCCGAGCAGGGCGATCCAGGCACGGAACTCGATGTCGCCGTGATCGAGAAGATCGTCTGAAGTCAGCGTCCGCAACGCGCTACCTTGCCCGGCTTCGATCCGCTGCAGCAGACCCCGGTCAAACTCCTCGCTGATCGAACCGTACCCGAATTTCCCGTTGTAGTGCCT
>SHXF01000179.1 GCA_009693435.1 Betaproteobacteria bacterium
ACGATCCGTCATGGCTGGCCTTTCGGGGCGATGGTTTGGCTGTCTGCTAACAACCATCCTATCAATCCTTGGGTCGGCCACCCCTGCCTATTCAAACACTTACACCGCCGCTTCTATCGCTGCGAACCTAAAGTAAGTGCCATTCGCCCATAGGGGGCACGCCCGAATCCTTCGCCGCCCACTTCGAAAGAGAAATCGCGAAGTACGTTCTTGCAGTCAAAACCGCTGGTCTCAAGTCCGAATAAGGGATCTTTGCATCAACAACCTTGAAGTGCACGTGAGAAGCAGCATTCCATTCACGGATGCTGCCGACGTGCTGGAGAGGCTTTCGGCCGCTCCCGGCTCCAGCCTGCGTTCCATCCCGGATGGAAGAACGATGCTTCGAATAGACTCGATCGAGGAGTTGAACGAAGTGTTCGCGAGCAGCGTGTCATTTCTCAGGGCCAACTCGGCGTTCACGGCATCGGCAGGGCCAAGGGTCTCTGTAGAGTGCATGGAGGAAAGATGACATGGGTTCAAAAGAAATCCTGATCGCCGGAGGCGGGATCGGTGGTATTGCAGCCGCACTCGCCCTCGCCCGGAAGGGCCTGCACGTACGCGTACTTGAAAAGGCCCCGGAATTCAGCGAGATCGGTTACGGCATCCAGATGGGACCGAACGGGGCCAAGATGTTCGACCGGCTCGGGGTACTCGCCGCGCTCGAGCCACACTCGGTCTACCCCGACGCCCTGATCCTGGTCGACGCGCTCGATAACACCGAGATCACGCGCATTTCGCTGGGTGCTAGTTACCTGGCGCGCTACAAGTACCGCTATTTCGCGATTCACCGCCGCGATTTGCACGGCGAACTGATCAAGGCCTGCCAGGCACACGAAAACGTGGTGCTGGAGGCATCCCGCGGATTGGTCCGATTCGAGGCGCACAAAGACGGTGTCGTGGTCCACTGCGAGAACGGTGGCGCATACGAAGGCGCGGCTTTGATCGGCGCCGACGGTCTGTGGTCGCCAACGCGTGCGGCGGTGGTCGGGGACGGCCAGGCGCGACTGGCCGGCCACTACGTGTACCGTGGCGTCGTTCCGATCGAGGACATTGCGGATACGTCGCGTGCCAATTCGGTGACGGTCTGGTGCGGTCCGAGGCTGCACCTGGTCCAGTACCGCCTCCGCGCCGGCACGGTGATGAACAACGTGGCGACCATCGTCAGTAAACGCTTCGAGGAAGGCGCGGCGGATGCCGGCACGCCGGATGAACTCGATGAGATATTTGCCTGCGTGCATCCTCGAGTGCACGAGATGCTGCGCTACGTTTCCCGGGACCGCAACTGGGTCCTGCATGACCGTGACCCGGTCACCAACTGGACAATGGGTAGGGTCACCCTGCTTGGCGACGCCGCGCATCCGACGCTGCAGTACATGGCGCAGGGCGCCAACATGGCGATCGAGGATGCCGTGGTGCTTGCCGACAAAATCGCGGCCGCAGGCGGCGACCATCACGCGGCATTTATCGCCTACCAGGGCGAACGGATGAATCGCTCGGCGCGGGTGGTGCTAACGTCGCGCTTTTTCGGCGACTTCGTTCACGTCGGCGGTGGCGCGCGCCTGTTGCGCAATGAACTTGGACGACAGCGCGACCCGGACAATTCCTGGGAAGTGGACTGGCTGTGCAAGGGAATTTAGGCGGGCCGATACACGTTTCGTACCGTCCGTTTCGACTTTCGACAGCTCACTGGCTTGTCGAAATGTCTACTGCTCCAGCGTACCCGGAGCAAACATTTCCTCGAGTTTCATCCGTCGTGGAGTCAGACCCTGCTCGTGAGAATACTGCGCGGCGGTTTCCAGAACCAGGCGATTGGCTTTCACGCCATGGCGGATCAGCGGCGTCGCAAGCGCGGCCTTTGCGCCTTCGCCCAGCAGACCTGCGGCGATGTGGTTGTCGGGATGCTCCAGTCGCTCGCATTCGGCGATCGCGTTGGCCCGATCGAATGCTTTCATCAGATTCAGGATGATCCAGGGATGCTTCTCCGCCAGTTCGCGGCGGATCACCATCCCATGGTTGATCGGCATGACGCCGGTCTTCCTGAAATAGCGCACCCCTTCGGCCACCGGATCGGGAAACAGCGGCTTGATGTCCGGATGGTGCCACAGGTCGGCCGAGCTACGGTCCAGCATGTTCGGCTGACCGATATACAGGAGCACGGCCTGCAATTCTCCGGACAGCATCATGCTGCCGATATTTTTCTCGACCGGTATCTGATGGATGATCACGCCTTTGGGGGGTGCGAAGCCGACCGCGCCCCGGTGGCTGTGACTGGGGATGCGCTCCATCCAGTATTCCATGTCGCTCGGCCTGACGCCGAATTCGTGCTGCAGCACCCCGCGCGCCCACAGCGCCGCAGTCTGCTGGTATTCCGGCACACCGACCCGCTTGCCTTTGAGGTCCTCGGGGCGCTCGATGCCGGCATCGCGACGCACCAGAATGGTCGAATGAAAAAAATATCGCGTTGTGAAAATCGGCAAGCCGACCCAGCGCGCGTCGCCCTGCGAGTTCGCCATCATCAGGGTGGAGAAGGACATTTCGGACACATCGAAATCCGCGAACTTGAGTTGCCGCCAGAACAGCTCGGAAGGAAATACCGTGCTCGCGATGAAATCGATGCCGTCAGCCCTGGCCCGGCCGTCGAATATCGGCCAGGTTCGAGGATTGGGCGCCATGCCGATGGAAAGTTGAATGTTCATGCCGGATCCCGCCTGTGCGAACGGTGCGCGTGTAACGCTGTTGCGGCCTATGCCGTCAACCCGGCCTTCTCATAGTCAAATCGGACAGGCTCGATCTCGCCCCGAAAAATCGCGTCGATGCGCTGCTGCGGCAGCGGATGGCTGAACTGGGCGTTGCGCATCAGGATGCGCTGCCGCATCTGTTCGACGACCAGAGCTTCCATCTGCTGCCAGTCGGCCTCGCCCATGCCCGCCATCTCGATTCCAGCGATTCCCTTCAGCATGTGCCCGAACTCGTCCTCGTACACCAGCGCGCAGGCCGCTGCGATCTTTTCTTCGTTGCCGCCCCGGCCCTTCAGCTTCATGCCTTCGGAGAACAGGGTGCAGTAGCCGCCCTCGGTGAAACGGGTGGCGCGCCGTCCGATGTCGCCGAATTTTTCGTAATGCGCCCTGGCCGTAGCCGTTCGCAAATCGTCCTCGGGCCAGCCCTCGAGGTCATGCGGGTTCATTTTCGGCGTGCCGGCAGGGCGTATCGCGTCATAGACGTTGGCGAATGCGCAGTAATGAGAATACTCGGCATGGAGTGTTTCCACGACTGACAGGATCTCTTCGCGGTCGACGGAAATGTCTATCTGGGGCCCCGCTGCCAGCAGGTTCTTGAGGGACCCGAAAAACACGCCGCCTACGTCGTACTTGCTCACGCCCGAACCCCAGAATTCCTTGAAGCATTGGCCTGCGATCCATCGAAGATCTGTCTGCGCGGTTCGCACCGGCGACGTCCAGTAGGTATGGACCACTTCTGCTTCGCCAGCCCATAGTGGCGCGGCTACAGACACCAAGTGTTCGATGCGCGAATCAACGCTCATGAGAGGCTGCTCCATGTCATATTTAAAAACCAACCATAGGCGAGTGCGATTGGCGCAACCATGTTAGCCCGAGTCCGATCTGAACGCTGCATCGCATTTCCCGCGATCGGGAATTGCAGCGGCACTAATGACGCGATCCAGCGCGGTTGGCACCGGAGGCATGTTTACCCTTATCGCTTCAGCCCCGCGAGTTGCGCGGCGCGCTCGTACTTCTCCAACTCTTCCTTCATCAGCATCGCGGCCACTTCGGGTGATGTCGGCGTCGCTTCCAGGGCAAAACCCCGGAAGCGTTCCACCACTGACGGGTGCTTTAACGCCGCATGCACGGCGCCATTCAATTTCGTCACCACCGCCATGGGTGTCCCGGCCGGCGCCAGCATCGCGAAACTGCCGGGGAAATCCATGCCCTCCACGCCGAATTCGGCGAATGTCGGGACGTCGCTTGCCAGGGGCGATCGCTTCGAGAGCGCCGCTGCGAGCAGGTTCATGGTTCCCTGTTTTACGTACGCGGTGATTGGCGGCATGCCTTGAAACGAAATGGCTATCTGCCCGGACAGCAGCGCCGGGATGACCTCGCTCGCCCCCTTGTAGGGGATGTGCTCCAGCTGCAAGCCGGAGCGCGACTTGAACACTTCCATCATGAGATGCTGGATGCTTCCGACCCCGGGCGTGCCGTAGTTGAACTTGCCCGGATTGGCCTTTGCAAGGGTAATGAACTCAGGGAGGTTCGACGTGTTGAGGCTCGATCGCACGACCAGATAGATCGAGACCCGGGCGAGCATGCTGATCGGCTGAAAGTCTCGTGTTGCGTTGTAGGGGATGTTCTTTTGCAGCACGGGCTGCACCGCCCACTGTCCCGAATCGCAGACGCACACGACATAGCCGTCGGGCTGGGATTTCACCAGCATATCGGCGCCAAGCAGTCCCCCTGCGCCGGGACGGTTGTCGACAATGAAGGGCTGCCCCAGGTCTTCTGCCAGGCGTTGCCCGATCGCCCGGGCGGTCGTGTCCGGGCCCCCGCCAGGTACGAATGGCACGATAACCCGCACTGATCGAGACGGGTAGGCGGCGGACTCCTGACTGATAGCGAGACGCGAAAGCGGAAGGCAGGATGCGATAGCAACTATCGCCAGCCACGCGACACCATTCAGCTTGTAGGGGCTAATGTCGTTCTCCCGGAGACTAGGATGAAACAGCCAGTGCGTTCTTGTGCGAATTCCAACGCAGCAGTTCTTCCGCCGCGTGCCTGGCGGAACCCTCCACGTCGAGTTCGCGATTCACGGCGAGCTCAAGCCGGTTGCCGCTGGGGTCGAAGAAATAGATGGAGTAAAGGGTCGATGAGCCAAGCTTGGGACCGTCCACCTCGATTCCGTTTTCCTCCAGCTTCGCCTGCATCCGGTGCAGCGTTTCCATGTCCGCGACTTCCAGCGCCAGGTGCTG
>SHXF01000180.1 GCA_009693435.1 Betaproteobacteria bacterium
GCGTGCTGGCCAAGCGCTCGCTCGCATGGAATCCCTAGTCCTGATTCCTCAGGGCCGCACCGCGGGCGCTTCCAGCCTCATGCCGCGCGCGCGCCACATGAGGTAGTACTCAAGTTCCACGTATTCGGGTGCGCCGTAAGCGTAGGGCTCAGCGCGCACGCCGATGAAGCAATTGCGCAGCCTGCGTTGCAACGAGCCCAGACTTTGCCACTCTAGGCGGTACAGCGGATAGCCGGTCGGATGGGCCTGCGGAATCGGGTTGCCGGCAAGCGACTTGCCCCAGTTCAGGTCGTGGCACTGCGCGCAGGACAGGTTGAGCTGGCCCTGGCGACGCTGGAACGCGGCGCGGCCGCCATCAAGGAAAGACTTGGTCTTCTCGTTCACCTGAATGTCAACCGGCAACCCGCGTGACTGGCGCCCAACGTAGGCGCTCAAGGCGAGCAACTCGCGGCCTTCAAGTACAAGTGCAGGCGCCTTTTGCTGCTCCACCCGGCAAATATTGATGCGCTGGTCGAGATTTATTAATTTGTTTTGAGACAAATCAAAGACTGGAAAACGAGCCGCCACTCCCTTCATGCCCTGGTGGCAATCAGCGCAGGCCTTGCCCGAGGCGCCCGCCTTGCGACCCCACAGCGCTTCGCCGTCCAGCAGCCAGAGCGCCGCCGGGCCGGTGGTCTCATCGTCTTGCATGGCGCGCGTCTCACGGCCCATGAACTCGTAGCCCGAGCGGCGCTCGGCGAGAGGAATTTCCGCTCTTGTAGGTGCTACAAGAATCAGGGCGCCAAAAAGAAAGAAAAGGCGAAAGATCAAACGACGAGGATGGTGGCAGTGTGGGTGGTGGTAAAGCCGTGGTCGCCGCTCCAGCGAAACACCAAGCTGCCGCTTTCGGTGGCGACAGTAGTAAAGGTGAGCAGCGGATTGGCGGCGATCGCCGGATGCAACTCGGCGCGGAACACCTCCACGCCGTTGTAGTGGCAGACCAAGCGGCTGATGATGTTGCGCGGAATCAACTCGCCCAACTGGGTGCGACGAAAACCGGTTTCCATGTCATGCCCGACAAGGGTACGGATCTCGATGACCTCACCGCGCCGCGCTTGCTTTGGCAGATTGACGATGACGCGCGCCATCAGATTAAGCCATCTTCCAGACAAGCCGAGAGTGTCACCACCACCTCGACGCGGTCCGACCAGAAAGAGCCGTCGCTCATCTGCGCGATGGCGATCACGGTTCCGGTATCAGCGATGCGGGCACGCATGCTGATGGCGGCGCGGCCGGCGCGCGGACCTAACCAGGCGCTGATCACGTTCGGTTGCGGGTTCTTCTCGGTGAAGACGTGGATCGCCTTGACATGATCGGCGGGCGTCATCGGGCTTGCCACCGTCACGGAAAGGGGCACCGCATTGCCGTTTTCAATCAACGGCGGTAGCTCGAGCTTCACTCTGCCGCGGCGCAGCCGAGCACCGCCCACCACCTTGCGCACGGCCTCCTCGATCGCCGCCTTGCGCAGTGCGGCGATGTTGGGTGGCAACTGGGCCTCGGCCGCCGTACCCGCCGCGGCGACAGATACGGCGCCGCAGACACGGATCAGGAATGCGCGGCGGCTGGTCATCTGAGCGTCAGCAAATAGGCCACCACATCTTCAATCTGTTCCGCCGTGAGTATCGTCTTACCGCGGAATCCGCCCGCCACCCGCGTCAGATCCTGGGTACTGAAATACGCCGGCATGATGCTCTCGGGGTTGGCCCGGCGCGGATCGACGATGCGCGCCCGGATTTCCCCTTCGCTCAGCCGCGCGACGCTACTCAGGTCGGGCGCGAGCTTACCCTGGAAACGCTCCTCGGGAAACGGTCCGCTGTGGCACAGCAGGCACAAGCCAATCTGCCTGCTGGCGACCAGGGCTCGGCCCCGCGCCGGATCGCCCTTGGCGCCGGTCAGCGAGGCCGTTATCTCGTCACCTCCGGCGCTGGTACTAACAGCAATGCATAACAAAAAACTTAGTGCTGCAAACCTCCGCATCAAACCAGTTCTATGCCATGGTTCTTCAGCGGCACCGTGCGGATGCGCTTGCCCGTCGCTTTGTAGAATGCATTCAGCACCGCCGGCGCGGCGACGCAGATGGTCGGCTCGCCGATACCGCCCCAGACATCGCCACCACCCTCGACGATGATCGTCTCCACCTTCGGCATCTGGGCGATGCGCATCGACTGGTAGGTATTGAAGTTCTCCTGTTGGATGCGTCCGTCCTTGACGGTGCACTCCTGCATGAAAAGGGCCGACAGGCCGTACACGAATGAACCCGACACCTGGCGCTCGATCTGCGCCGGGTTGACCGCATAGCCGCAATCGGTGGCGGCGACAATGCGATGCACCTTCACCTTGTTGCCGCCTTGCACCGAAATCTCGCAAGCCGCGGCAACGTAGCTGTTGAACGCTTTCATCTGTGCCACGCCACGGAACGTCCCGGCGGGCGCCGGCTTCGACCAGCCGATGCCCTCGGCGACCGCGTTCAGCACGGCGAGATTGCGTGGGTACTTGGCCATGTACTTGCGACGGAACTCCACCGGATCCTGTCCGGCCGCTTCCGCCAGTTCATCCATGAAGCACTCGATGAACACCGCGTTCTGGTTGATGTTGACCCCGCGCCAGAAGCCCGGTGGCACGTGCGTATTGCGCATCGCATGGTCCACCAGCAAGTTCGGGAAGCTGTAGCCGATCGAATGCTCGCCACCGTCCGCCACGCCCTGGAAGGTAAGCGGATCGCGCCCTTTCTGTTGCTCGAGGATCGCCGGCCGCACCGCAGCAAGGATCGACTGGCCCGACAAACGCATGTGCAGGCCGGTCAGGTTGTTGGCCGCATCGAAACCGCCGACCAGTTTGCACTGCATCACCGGGTGGTAGCGGCCCTGCACCATGTCTTCCTCGCGCGACCAGAGCAGCTTGACCGGGGTGCCGGGCATCTGCTTGGCGATCAGAATCGCCTGCGTCACGTAGTCCTGGAAAGCGCCGCGCCTTCCGAAGCCGCCGCCCAAGTTGATCTTGTAGACCTCGCATTTGTCGGCTGGCAGCCCGGAGGCCGCCAGCACTGCGGCGAAGCTAGCCTCGCCATCTTGCGTCGGCACCCACACCTCGCACTTGTCGGCGGTATAGCGCGCGGTCGCGTTCATCGGTTCCATACAGACATGGTTCTGGAAAGGATAGGCGTACACCGCCTCGATCTTTTTCGCCGCACCGGCCAGCGCTTGTTTCGCGTTGCCCGCTTGATTGCCGACAAAAGCCTGCTCAGCATCCAGCCCGGCCTTGAGGATCTCGGCGATGGAGGCACTGGACACCTTGGCATTGGGGCCCTCGTCCCAAACCACCGGCAGCTGCTCGAGCGCGGTCTTCGCCTGCCACCAGGTGTCAGCCACCACCGCAACTGCGCTATCGCCGACCTGTACGACTTTCCTCACGCCCTTCAGGCTGGCCACCCGGGCGACATCGAAACTCTTCACCTTGCCGCCGAACACCGGGCACTCCTTGATCGCCGCATTCAACATACCGGGCAGCTTCAAGTCAAAACCGTACACCTGCTTGCCATTGACCTTGTCGCGCGTGTCCAGCCGCTTCATCGGCTTGCCAATGACTTTCCATTCCTTCGGATCTTTCAGCTTCACGTCTTTCGGCGGCTGGAGGCGCGCAGCGGCTTCCGCCACTTTGCCGTAGCTGACGCGACGCATGGAGGGCCCGTGGGTGACGATGCTGTTGGCTGCGGCGCACTCAGAGGCGGGAACGCCCCACTGATTGGCGGCCGCTTGTACCAGCATCATGCGCGCCGCTGCCCCACCCTTGCGCACGTACTCGTGCGAGGTGCGGATGCCGCGGCTACCGCCGGTGGAGAAGTCGCCCCAGGCGCGCTTGCGCTTGACGCTCTCGCCAGGAGTCGGATATTCGGTCACCACCTTCGACCAGTCGCACTCCAGCTCCTCGGCGACCAATTGGGCAAGACCGGTAATCGTCCCCTGGCCCATCTCGGAACGCACCACGCGGATGACGACCGTGTCATCCGGACGGATCACGACCCAGACGCCGATTTCCGGCGAGCCGTCGGCAGCGCGTACCACGGTGGGTCCAAACGGAAGTTGCAGGCCCAGCGCCAGACCACCGCCCACGGCGGCGGTGCCGGCAATGAAGCTGCGGCGGCTGATTTTCGGATTCAGTATCATGGTTTCATCTCCCCGGGGGACTAAGCGGCCTTGGCCGCAGCGTGGATCGCCGCGCGCACTTCCTGGAACGTGCCGCAGCGACAGATGTTGGTCATCGCTTCGTCGATATCGGCGTCGGTGGGCTTGGGTTTTTCCTTGAGCAGCGCCGCAGCCGCCATGATCATGCCGGACTGGCAGTAGCCGCACTGCGGCACTTCGTGGTCGATCCAGGCCTGCTGCACCTTGTGCAGCGTGTTGCCGGAAGCGAGGCCCTCGATGGTGGTGATCTTCCGGCCGGCGACCACGCGGGCAGGAATCGAACAGGAGCGGATCGGCAAACCGTCGATGTGCACCGTGCAGGCGCCGCACTGGGCGACACCGCAACCGTATTTGGTGCCAGTCAGGCCGACCTGCTCGCGGATCGCCCAGAGGAGCGGCGTATTTGAATCGACGTCGACTTCATGCGTCTTGCCGTTGATGGTCAAGCGAATCATTTGGCTTACCCCCTCTTTTTCAGAAATTATCTGTAAATTATATTTATCTTCAGATGTGGCCTGACCGATTTTTTTGTACCAGGGCCATTGTTACTTTACTGCACCATCTCCGGTTGTGCGAGCACGAGGGGTCGCGAGCTACAGGCCGCTGGCGCCGGCGGAAGATCAACTCTCCTGCGGCTTGACCCCACGGAACGACTTCTCGATCATAGTTCTCAGATTCCAGGAAGACTGGAAAGCCGTCACCGCAACTGCCACGACATCGCCACGGCGCTCGGTTAACAAGGCATTGAGTTTTTGTGCTGCACTGCAATATCAACGTCCCTATCAGCACCTA
>SHXF01000181.1 GCA_009693435.1 Betaproteobacteria bacterium
CCGCCCTACGCCAGTGCCTTCCGCAATTTCTCTTGGATACCGCAGAAAGCAATTCCTTCGCGAAATTCATCGTCGATCGGCAAGACACCCATAAAATGGCGCTATTCCGACTCGCTGGATGAGGCCAAAGTCGGTACTCACGAGTAATAACGACAACGGGGAGCCAACATGGGATCGATACATCTGTTCCGCAATCTGCCGGAGGTCAAGCCATTCGAATCGGGTGACTATATCTTTCGCAAGGGAGAACCCGGCAACGCGATGTACATGGTGATTGAAGGCGAGATCGATCTGGTCGTCGGCCGTGCGGTCGTGGAGACCGCCGAACCCGGATCGTTTATCGGCGAGATGGCCCTGATCGATGACGCGCCGCGCAGCGCGTCGGCGCGCGCCAAAGGCCACTGCCGCGTGTTCCCCATCGATAACGCGCGCTTCCAGTCACTGGTGAAGGAAACCCCCAGCTTCGCCCTGGACGTGATGAAGGCGTTGGCGCTGCGGCTGCGACGCACCAATGCGCGCATTACCGCGCGGCCGGCGCGCAAACGGGCTTCACCCTCGCGCGCCCACGCGCACCGCTCGAAATAGTCCGCGCCGCGCGGGTCAGGCGCTGCCGGCAGCGTCCAGCCAGATACCCAGTCCCTGCGCGTTGAGTCCGATGTCCAGGCCGTACACCTCGAGCAGCTGCTGCCTGGGCAAGGTCCACCGATAGCGTTGTGCTTCGCCGAGAACGATCTCAGTCACGCCGGCCTCCAGGCGGGCAGGGCGTTCCGGGCCGGCATCCTTCTCTCTCAACGCAAGCGCGGCATGGGCATCCACCAGGCGGTGCAAATCGGACGCAAGCCGGGTGATCTCGCGGACCTGGCTGAAATGCGTCAGGTAGATCGCGCGCGGCTTCTTCCCCGCCATCAAATCGATCGAGCGGTGATATGCCTCGGGATCGAACTGCACCGGACTCGACGTCGGCACCACGAACTGCATGCCGTGGCAGTCGATCTCCCGGTAGGACAGGCCGAAGGTGTCGCCGGAAAACACGTGACCCGACTTGAGATCGTGAATGGCCACGTGATGGCGAGCATGGCCCGGGGTATCGAGAAACACCAGTTCGCGGCTGTTCAGCCGGATCGATGATTCGTGCGGCGTTTCCAGGATGCGCTCTTTCGGAATCGGCAGGATCTCGCCATAGGTCTGGCGCGTGACCTCCGCCCCATACACGTCGATGGCGCCCTGCACGAGCCTGCCCGGATCCGCCATGTGGCGCGCGCCGCGCGGGTGGACGGTGAGCACCGCCTCGGGCAGCAGGCGCATCAACTGGCTGGCGCCGCCGGCGTGGTCGAGATGGATATGCGTGAGGATGACCCAATCGACCTGCTCGGGCTTCAGCCCCTTCGCAGCCAGCGCCTGCATGACGACGCCGACCGAATGGTTGCTGCCGGTGTCGATGATGGCCGCGCGGCCGTCCTCCACGATGAGATGAATCGCAGCTAGCATCGGGCGATGGAATCCCGAGTCGATGGCGCTTATGCCGAAGTCGTAGTCAATGATGTGGGGCATGGCAGAACCGGTGAAGTTGAAGGGAAAAGGAGAAGGGTCCGGGGTCCGGGGTCCGGGGTCCGGGGTCCGGCCGCCTCTGCCGTCCGCAGAGCAAGAGTGCGCGGAGCCGAACCGTGGCGCCTGACGGGCTGGCGCACCCGCCATGCCGGTCAAAGAAAATAGTGGCCGAACCACCATGCGACAGCGGCGATGAATGCGGAACACGGTATGGTCAGGACCCACGCGGTGACGATGCCGCCTGCGACGCCCCAGCGCACCGCGGACAGTTTCTGCACCGAGCCCACGCCGATGATGGAGCCGGTGATGGTGTGCGTGGTGGACACCGGCACGCCCAGCCACGTGGCGAGAAACAGCGTGATGGCGCCGCCGGTTTCGGCGCAGAAGCCCCCCACTGGTTTCAACTTGGTGATTTTCTGCCCCATGGTCTTCACGATGCGCCAGCCACCGAAGAGGGTGCCAAACGCAATGGTCCCGTAGCAGGCGAACACCACCCACAGCGGCAGCGGGTCTTTCGGACCGGCCGTGCCCGCGGCGATCAGCAGCATCCAGATGATGCCCATGGTTTTCTGCGCGTCATTGCCGCCGTGGCCGAGGCTGTACAACGCGGCCGACACCAATTGCAGGCGCCGGAACCGGATGTCGACGCGGCGCGGCGTGGCGCGCGCGCTGATCCAGGACACGATGAGCACCAGCACGATGGCGAGCGCGAATCCGAGCAGCGGCGAGAGCACGATGGCCACCACGATCTTTCCCAGGCCCGCCCCGTACAGCGTGGCCACGCCCCCTTTGGCGATGGCGGCGCCGCAGATGCCCCCGATCAGCGCATGCGAAGACGAAGACGGAATGCCGTAATACCAGGTGATGATGTTCCAGGCGATGGCCCCGATCAGCGCGCCGAACACCACGTGGTGATCGATGATCGCCGGATCGACGATGCCCTTGCCTATGGTGGCGGCGACGGCGACGCCGAACACGAAGAATGCGACGAAATTGAAAAACGCGGCCCAGACCACCGCCCATTGCGGGCGCAGGACGCGGGTGGACACCACGGTTGCGATGGAATTGGCGGCGTCGTGGAAACCGTTCATGAAGTCGAACGCAAGCGCCACCAGAATCAGTAGAACCAGGACCTCTAGACTCATCGCTGCGGCTCGGTATTCGTTTTCAATGCCGGATCCCCGGCGTGCCGTTCAGGAATTCTCCAGAACGATGCCTTCGATGATGTTGGCAACGTCCTCGCATCGGTCGGTCACCGTTTCCATCAGTTCGTAGATGGCACGCAGCTTGATCACCTGGCGGGTATCGGGTTCGTCGCGAAACAGCTTCGCCATGGCCGAGCGCATCACGCGGTCGGCATCCGATTCGAGCTTGTCGATCTCGGCGCACACGTCCAGAACCCGGGCGGCATTTTCCATGTTGCTCAGCATTCCGACCGCGATCTGCACCTTCTCGCAGCAGCTCACGCAGAGCTCGGCGAGGCGCGTCGCCTCCGGGGTGACGGCGCGAATGTCGTACAGCGAGACCGATTGCGCCGTGTCCTCGATCAGGTCGAGGATATCGTCCATGCGCGTGATCAGGCGATGGATGTCGTCGCGGTCTATGGGCGTGATGAATGTCTTGTGCAGCATCTCGATCACCGTATGGGTGATCTTGTCGCCGCGCTTTTCCACCGTCTCGATGTTGAACACGCGCCGCTCGACGTCATCGAAGCTCGACATCAGCCCGACGAGTTCCTTGCTGCCCTGGACGATCTGCTCCGCCAGATCGTTGAAGTGCTCGAAGAAGCGCCCCTCGAAGGGCATGAAACGGCCGAACATAGGGATCCAGTCGGATGTGGGAAGAACTGAACAGGTATGGCTGGTTAGCGAGATGGCCAGGCCGCGCCAGCGAAGGCGAGCCGGCTCAGGCACGCTTGATTGACGCTTGACGCGCGCGCATTGTAGCGCGCTCATCGGCAAGCGCGCAGCCGGCGCGCGCCCCTATTTTTTCTTCAATCTGGAAAGGAACTGCTTGCGGAACTTGGCGACCTTGGGTTTCACCACGAAGGCGCAATACGACTGGAACGGGTTGCGCTCGAAATATTCCTGGTGGTAGTCCTCTGCCACATAGAACTTCTCCGCCTGCGTCACCTCGGTGACGATGGGATCGTCCCACAGCTTCGACTCGCCCAGGCGCGCTATCGCCTGCGCAGCGGCAGCCTGCTGTTCGGGCGTGTGGCAGAAAATCGCGGAGCGATACTGGGTGCCGGCGTCGTTTCCCTGGCGGTTCAGGGTGGTGGGATCGTGTATCACGAAAAACACATCCAGGATGTCCTGGAACGCGACTTTGCCCGGGTCATAGGTGATCCGGACCACCTCGGCATGGCCGGTGTCGCCGCCGCAGATGTCCTCGTACGTCGGATTTTTCAGTTGTCCGCCCATGTAGCCGGACTCCACCGACTCCACGCCCTCCAACTGGTCAAAGACTGCTTCCAGGCACCAGAAACAGCCGCCGGCCAGGGTGGCAACTTCCCGCCCTGCGGGCGTGGATACGGATTCGCTCGCCATGAAATGCACCTTTTCTGTTGGTCGCGCAACCGTATGAAGGGATAGTCTGTCGCGCGGGAGGGCGTAAGCTTACACGCGCGACGCCCGGCTGTGGTGGACAGTGCTTATACGACGTTGCGGACTACGGATACGTTACAGTACGGACGAAGTCCGCTGTCAGGTTTCACCCTGCCGGCGCGACCAAACAAGACTATTCCTCATACAGGTGATGCGATGCGATTCAATACAATGCTGGTTTCGGTGTTTCTGGCGGCGATGTCTGCCGCAATGACGATGGCGGGCTCCGCGCACGCGCAGGCCACCCCCCCGATCCCGGCGGGGATGGCGAAGGCCACCTTTGCCGGCGGTTGCTTCTGGTGCATGGAGCCCCCGTTCGACAAATTGCCCGGCGTAATTTCAACGACGTCCGGTTATACCGACGGACAGAAAAAGAATCCGACGTACGAGGAGGTCTCCTCGGGGCGGACCGGACACACCGAAGTGGTGCAGATCGTCTATGACCCGGCGAAGGTGAGCTATGCGAAGCTGCTGGAGGTGTTCTGGAAAAACATCGATCCCACCGTCAAGGACCGCCAGTTCTGCGACGTCGGTTCGCAATACCGCAGCGGCATCTACACCCACGACGCGGAGCAGAAGAAGCTTGCTGACGATTCGAAGGCGGCACTGATGAAGTCCAAGCCCTTCAAGGCCGACATCGTCACGCCGGTGGTGGCCGCAAGCGTGTTCTACCCGGCAGAGGACTACCACCAGGACTACTACAAGAAAAATCCGGTGCGCTATCAGTTCTACCGGTCAGGCTGCGGCCGCGACGCGCGCCTTGCGGAACTGTGGGGGCGCGCGCCCGACTAGGACGGCATTCCGCCCCGGACGCTTTCCGCGCCGGAATAGTGGTTCCGGCGGACGCCGAA
>SHXF01000182.1 GCA_009693435.1 Betaproteobacteria bacterium
TCGAACCTCTCCTCGTCGTCATACTCGATCAACGTCTACCAAGCTGATACGATGACGAGAACACGAGGTATTTCAGAGTTTCCCTAGGGAATAGGGTCAGTTTTTTCGATTTTCCGCACGCAGCTTCGGCGCGATGCGGTCGCGGATCAGGTCGAGCTGCGACTGCTCGCTGCTGATGGGTGTGAGCATGTAGGCATCGGTCTTGCGCTTGATGCGCGACGTCAGGGTCAGCAGCTTCTCCACCACCTCGTCCGGCGTGCCGATGACATAGGTGTTCCTGGCATCCTGCCAGCTTCCCGTGAAAAACTTGCTGACCGACTCGAAGCCGCGCTGTTCGGCATTCGGGCCGTCGAGGATGTAGATCCAGTCCGCGTGCACGAGGTCGATGCTGTCGCTGGCGCGCCCGGCATTCACCGCGCTCTCCATGATCATGTTCCAGGCCTCGCCGAGATGGGCCGCCGAAATGCGCCGCATCGATGCTGCGGTGTAGGTCAGGGGAGCCCACGCGTCCGCGAGCCGGCCGACGCGGTCGAGCACGTTCCTGACCGGAGTCGTCCAGGTGCTGAAATCCAGGGACTGCGTGGGCGCGAAGGTGCCCATCCAGATCGGCGGCCCCACAGGGCGCGGTGAGATCGGGGCGATGCGCACGCCCTCCAGGTGGGACCAGCGGCCGTGGAAGGTCACGGTGTCGCCGCGCCATAGCTGCCGGATGAGCGGAATCGCCTCCTCGAAGCGGCTGCCGCGGTCGGCCATGGACAGGCCCAGCGATTCGAATTCCTTGGGGTTCCAGCCCAGGCCCGCGCCCATGATGATGCGGCCGTTGGAGATGAAGTCGAGCGAAGCGAAGGTCTTGGCGATTTGCAGCGGGCGGCGAAACGGCACGATGTAGACCAGCACGCCAATCTGGATGCGCGAGGTGCGCCCCGCGATGGCTGCCATCATCGTCGTCGGCTCCACCGACGTGGCCGCGTACACTACCTTGCCATCAGGCAGCGCCGCCTGTGCAAGCATTCGATCCCCAAGGAAGAAGGCGTCGAAGCCCATGTCTTCGACCATCTTGGCGTAGCGCATGGTCCCTTCTGCATCGGTCATGCGCAGCGGGAACGACGGACGGATGCAGATCATCGGTTCTGCGCGCTGTGTAGTCATACTTGGTGCCTCCAATGCATTCGCCGTCCGTTAAATGAAAAGAATGTGGAAAGAATAAATTGGGTCATTGTGACCCTGTCTTCCTTGACCCTGTTTTCCGGGGTGCTGGGGGAGTTTCTAGCGACGCGGGGTGCGTGATTTCCTGACAGTGCGATGGGCCTCGACGAGTTTGCATGCGAGGTCGATGGATATCTGCACCGACTTCACGTTTCCGATATAGCCGCCGATGGCCTCCTCGGCACGCTTACGCAGCGCCTTTGCGTCGATCAGTCCCTCACGCGCCAGAACTTCAATATCTTCCCGATCCTGGTCGCTGTATCGCGCAAGTTTCGACACAGCGAGGTCCAGCGGCGTCAGCGCCCGCACTTCAATGACCTTGCCATCCAGGCCCGGCAGGTCGACGGGCTCGGAATCCTGATAGGCGTTCTCGTGCATCAGGCCAAGGGTGTCGTTGTAGTTCCGGTCAAGATAGAGAAGTCGCGCGCGGCCATCGGCGTCGCGGTACGACACTTCGAGATCGTCGCCCAGCAATACACGCTGGGAAAATACTGCGTCAATATCCGCGGTCACCCGGCTCCCTGTTCGCAAGTGCAGCGCCGCCCCGCCCGCCACATAGAGCATGATGGGCAAGCGCTTCGGGTTCACCTCGCCAAGCGATGCCACCATCTTCGCAATGATCTTTGTCAGGGCCTCGACGTATCCCGGTTGGGCCCGGGGATCAGGCCGCATCGGACCTCCAGTGCCTGAGCATGGGGACGAATCGGGCAGGCCGCAGCGGACTGCGCTGCAGCCAAAGAGCGAATACCTCCGGCTGCGAGACACCCGGGTGCAAGGTCTCGGCAAGCTCGATATAACGGCGGCGATCAAATCCGCGGACGCTGGCAAGCAGCATTGCAAGCCCGCCCATGAAGAACCCGCTTCCATGCTGCTGCCAGACTGCGGCATCCGCGTTGCCCGAGACGCAAAGTTCCACGAGATCCTCTTCCTGCGCACGGCCGAAGAACGCGCCTTCGCGCTGAACGGTTGCCGGCGCCATGACCCATTCATACCCCGCCGCTGCGGCCAGCGCATTCAGCGTCTGCAGATCGCATGATTTGCGCTTGCGCAGGCGGGACAGCGTTTCCGCAGTCAGCCCGCAGGCCGCGGCCCAGCGCTTGTCATTGCCGAAGCGCTTGCGCGCGGCAGGAGCCATTTGGTCAAAAAGGGCAGCGGGTGACATCGGGCCTCGAAATTGATTCTTAATCGTTATAAACTACCACTAATTGATCTATAAATCAATTTCTGGTTTTTCAAGGACTCCCCACCCCAGTGCGCATGGCACATGGGTCATCGGCTGCAAGTCCATCACCGGCTGGACGGCGAGCCGCTTCTCCTTCAACACCAAGGGCGGGCGCTGAAGAATCAAGAATAAAAGGGGCCAGGCCCCTTTAGTTACTTTAGTTAATCCTCACCGCCGCCGCAGTCCCTGTCAGCTCCTTGGCCTGCTTGTCCAGCCGCGCTGCCAGTTCTGCGGGTGATCCGCCTGCCGGGTCGTAGCCGATCTTCTTCAGCAGGGCTTTCGTGTTGTCGTTGTTCATGGCCGCAGTGATGGTCTTGTTGAATTGGGCGAGCAGGTCCGCGGGCATGGAGCCGGGCGCCAGCACCCCGAAAAAGATCTCCGTCTCGAAGTTGATGCCCTGCTCGTTGAAGGTGGGAATGTCCGGCGCGAGCGAATAGCGCTCGCTCCCCGCAAAGCCGAGCGCGATGAGGCGCTTGGAGTCGATGTGCGCCTTGGAGAGCGCGTAGGATCCGAGGTAGAGGTGGTTGTCGCCGGCAATCAGGCTCGTCACCGGGCCCACGCCGTCGTTGTACGGGATGGTGACCATGTCCGCGCCCTGCTCCTTCAGGAAGCGGATGGCCTGCAGGTGGCTGCCCGCGCCGTTGGTGACGGCCAGGTTGTACTTGTTCGGGCTGGCCTTGATGAGCGCGATGAATTCGCGCACGTTCTTCGCGGGCAGCGTGGCGGGCGAGACGAACAGGAACGGCGCCTTGCCCACGCCGACCACGGGCTTCAGCGCGCGCCAGGTGACCATGGCCTGGTCCTTGGTGAAGATGCTGGTGAAGAGCGTGCCGTACTCGGTGAGCACGAGCACCGAGCCATCCCCCGGCGCGCGCGCCGCGGCCTCGGCCCCGATGTACCCGCCCGCGCCCGGCTTGTTGTCGACGATCACCGCGCGGCCGAGCGCAGTGGCAATGTTGGTCGCCGTCACCCGCCCGAGCTGGTCGGACGAACTCCCCGGCGGGAAGGGGATGATGAGGGTCATGGGGCGCTGAGCGGCGCTCGCCTGGGCGAGTGCACTGCCTGCGGGCGCGAGAAGGGTTGTGCCGGCCACCACCAATGTTGATGCGGCGAGTGCTGCCCGCATGGCTGACCGCGCGCCTGGCGAAATCTTGTTCATGGCCTTCTCTCCCGGGTTGAGCGACGGCATAACGGATTGGCCCAGGCCGCGATCTGCCGAGGCGCGCGCAGCTACGCTGCCAGCTTCTGCACACCCTTTGGTGGGTTTCGCTTGGCCTGCCACAAGTCATATTGCATTTGCATGCCGAGCCACAGGTCTGCACTGGTTCCCATCGCCTTTGACAACCTCATTGCCATCTCCGCGCTGATTCCGGCCCGGCCATTGATGATGGCCGACAAGGACTGGCGTGAAATGCCAAGTTTCTGCGCCGCATCGGAAATGCTAAGGCCTTCTGGCAGGTAATCCTGCAGCACGGTTCCCGGGTGGGGTGGGTTGTACATCCGCGACATAGGCTTCTCCTAGTGGTAATCCAGGTAATCGACGAGCTGCGCATCGTCACCATCGAAATTGAAAACGATCCGCCAATTGCCGTTGACCGTCACCGACCACACCGATGGCTTGCCTAACAGCTTGTGCAGGCGCCAGCCCGGTGCATTCATATCTTCCGGCGTTTTGGCCAAATCAAGCGCAAAGAGTTGCTTCGCAGCCGTTCGGCATGATCCGGGCGGATTCCCGCCTTGCTGCCGACTCTAAAAAAGGCTTCCAGTCCCTTGTGCCTGAACGACCTGATCATGGCCCAGCGTAAAGGATACATTTACAGGTGTCAATGGTTCAGCAGCGTTAAAGGGGCCAAGCTCATTAAGCCTGCGGCTCGGCGCCACGCCGGATGAGCGGCAGAGCGCCACGTGAGGCTTCAAGGAAGGTCAATCCGGCTCGATCTCCAGCGGATCGACAATCGCCGCGACCAAATGGTACGTCGCCACCAGCAATACCAATTCACTGATTTCTTTCAGGGAAAACAGCCGGCGCAACTCGGGCATGGTATTCCCGCTAAACCGTTAAAGGTAAAGGGGCCAGGCTCATTTAGCCCGCTGCAGGATTACGCCTCCGGCGGCCCGGTAGGACTCCAGCACAATGTCGGGGTAAGCCTTCTTGAGCCCGGCCACAACGCGGGCCAGCGCCTGGGGCGCCGGGGTGAAATACATCATCACCCGCCCCTCCTTCTTCGCTGCGGCGAGCACCGCCGGCCAGGTCTACTGTTGGGCCGCGGCAGAACCGATAGTCAGCACATAGCCCAATATCAGAAGGCAAAACGCATTCAAATGCCGTGACAGTTTCATGTGCTTTGTCTCCTTGTTCTGGCCGAATGTCCGTAGCTCGCCAGTCGCCCCTCTCCTCTACCAGGCAAGGGCCAGGTCAAGCAGGCGCTGGGTTCAATACATCAACGTCACCTACCGGAGGAGCGGTACATCATACGTCGACGCGGTGGTAATCGGCTGCGGCAACGAAGTCATTGCCCGGCATAAGCGTTGCTACGACAAGGAGGAGTTCATCTACAACCCTCTGCACTAC
>SHXF01000055.1 GCA_009693435.1 Betaproteobacteria bacterium
CCATCGCGCGCGCGCGGGTGGAAAGCGCGCACCGGATCGCCGACCGCATGCTGTCGCTCGCCGATGCCGCGCTGGCTGAACCGGCGCTCGCGAACGCCGTGCGGGTTGCGGCCGATATTCTCAAGTGGCAGGCGCAAGTGAGAAACCCCGGCATTTACGGAGAACGCCAGCGGGTCGATGCAACGGTGGACTCGGGGGTCAAGGTGTTCATCGTGCACGCCGGCGTAGACCGGGCGCAGCTCAGTGCCCCATTACAGCTCGGCAATGAGAGCGCAGATCAGGTGATCGGGCAGATCGTGCCGGTGGAGCAGTGAGAGCGCCCGCAAGCCGACATGATCGCTGGACGCTGCTCGCGTTGCGCACCACTATCCCGGAGGCCAAGCGATGCGCTGAGGATGTTTACGCGCAGGCAAGGTTCGAGCGAGGAAGTCAAAGCAGAGGCGCATTCCTTTCACATCGACACGATGCGTTTTCTCGGTGAGGCTCTGGAGGAACAACCGAAGAATGTCGGGGCGGCTGGCCGAGACTTGAGGGCGGTTCCAAAAGCGAACCGCCCTGCGCCACAACCCACCCTTGCCGATCTCGGTCTCCCCGGTTCGTCAGGCAAGAAGGTTTCCAGCCTGGCGCAAAAGCTCGCCGAGCTGCCAGGCGCAGCTCGATCAGGCATACTCCGTCGGGGCATCGAGCGCTATCCATGCGCCAAGACGGCCGCCCAGACAAGAGGGGCACTCCTCTTTTCATGCGGAGCGTAAGATTGAATGCTTGGAGGGATCAAATGGACAAGACCGGATCGGCCGTCGCCATCGTGGCGCTCGTCAGCTTCATGGGCTGCGCCACAAAGTCCACCGACATTGCTGCGGTGTACGTGTCGCCGCTGCAGTACCAGAATTACGACTGCGTCCAGCTCGGCGCCGAATCCCAGCGCATTCAGGGCCGCATCACCCAGGTTGGCGGCCGGCTCGATCAAGCCGCGTCCAACGATCAGGGCATCACCGCCGCCAGCGCGATTCTCTTCTGGCCAGCGCTCTTCTTCCTCGGCGGCACGAAGCCCCAGGAAGCCGAGTTCGGGCGCCTGAAGGGCGAGTATGACGCCGTTCAGCAGGCAGCGATCGAGCGGCGGTGCGCGGTGTCCGCGCCCGCGCCGCAGCTACAGAAGCCGAGCGGATCGTGAAGTTGGCCGCCGGCGCACTGCTCGCCTGGGGCTGAAACCTTTGGCAATGGGATCAGGGTAACGGCGCGGGTAAGGGCGCGGGCGAACTTCGAAAACGCTGTTTTTTCGCTCTAGGCGCGGGTCCGGTTCGATTCCGACCCCCGCCTCCAATACAATCAATCCCTTAGTGGCCAATTAGTCGCCAACGATCGAGATTATCAGGGCATCGCCACGCCGCTTTCGGCGTGAGTCAGGATAATCAGGTCCTGACCTCCCCATCGCATGGATGGCCGCACCGCATCGGACCCTGCTTTGCGGGGTCTTGCAAAGCTCGCTTGCGGCAATACGGTCAGGCGTGGGGCGCCGTTAAGCCCCTATCACCTTGTCCGCACCGCTCTCCATCCAGAACACCACGCGCTTCTGCACCGCATTCACGATCATGTGCAGGCCGATACCCATCATCGACAACACGATGAGGATGGCGAATACGCCGGCCATGTCCATGTTGAAGTTGCGCTGCAGAATCAGGTATCCGAGGCCGGCCTGCGCGCCGACGAATTCGCCGACGATGGCGCCGATCACGGACAGGACGATCGCCACGTCCAGCCCGACGAAGATATAGGGCAGGGCCTGCGGAAAGCGCGCCATCTTGAAGATCTGCCAACGCGAGGCGGTGAATGCCACCATCAGTTCGATCTGCTCCACCGGCGCGGCGCGCAATCCGACGATGGTGTTGGCCAGCAGCGGAAAGAATGCAATGGTGGCGGTGATCACGATCTTGGAGGTCACGCCGTAACCGAACCAGATGACGATGAGGGGGGCGATGGCGACCTTGGGCAGGGTCTGGAACGCCACCACATAGGGGTACAACGTGCGCTCCAGCAGCGGGAACTGGCCGATCAGCGCGCCGAGGATCAATCCGAAAAGCGAGCCGAGCACGAAGCCCGCCAGCACTTCGTAGAAGGTGATGCCGAAGTGCATCAGCATGTCGCCCTGCATGCCGGTCCACATCGCGACGGCCACCGAGGAGGGCGTGGGGAGAATGATCTTCGGGATTTCGAAAATCCGGACAGTCAGTTCCCAGCCACCGACGACGACGATGAACAGCAGCACGGAGAGCGGCAGCTCCGGCCTTTCCCGGCATATCGCGATCAGGCGTTTCATGGGCGGGCTTTCATGCGCACGGGTCAGGCATCCAGGGCGCCCAGCGACTGGAAGTGCTGGCGTATCGCCGCAACGTAACGGCCGAACGATTCGGAATTGATCAGCTCCAGGGTGCGCGGGCGCGGCAGGTCCACGGCGATGATTTCGGCGATGCGCCCCGGGCGCGGCGTCATCACGATGACGCGATCGGCGAGGAATACCGCTTCCGGAATGCTGTGCGTGACCAGCAGCACCGTCTTGCGGCTTTCCTGCCAGATGCGTAGCAGTTCGAGGTTCATCGATTCGCGCGTCATCGCATCCAGCGCGCCGAAGGGTTCGTCCATGAGCAAGAGCGCCGGTTCGTGCACCAGGGCCCGGCTGATGCCGACGCGCTGCTGCATGCCGCCCGAGAGTTCGTTCGGGTATTTGCGCTCGAAGCCTTCCAGGCCGACCAGTTTCAGGTAGGCGCGGGCGCGCACCTCGTACTCGGCGCGGTCGCGTCCCTGGATTTCCACCGGCAGCATGACGTTCTCCAGCACCGTGCGCCACGGCAGCAGCACCGGCGCCTGGAACACCACGCCGACCTCGCGGCTGGGTCCTTCGACCGGCTTGTCGCGCATTCGCACCGCACCCGAGGTGCGCGGCAGGATGCCGGCCAGTATTTTCAGTAACGTGCTCTTGCCGCAACCGCTGGGGCCCACGACCGTGATGAATTCACCTTCCGCAATGTCGAAGCGCGCGTCGGTGAGCGCCTCGATGTCTATCCCTTCGCGGGTGCGATAGATCTTGCTGAGGCCGGATACGGAGATGAGTATGGCGTTCGTCCCGAACTTGGTCGACGTAACGCGCGGCTTCGACAGGCTCAGCGCGAACGGGGTGCTTATTTCACCGGACAATTATTCGCCTGCGCCCGGATCGCGCCGGCATCGTACTTGTTTATCTTTTCCCAGAACGACGGAATGCCGATCAGGTAGGTCTGCGCGGGTATGGTTTTCTCGATCAGCTTGGCTTCGACCATGAAAGCCTGGATGCGCGAATAGGCGTCGGTGGTGGCATTGCCCCAGAGCTTGCCGCCGTTCATCTCGAACGCGTCCTTCATCGAATCCATTTGCGCTTTCTGGTTGTTCAGATCCCAGCGGATTGCGGTTGCTTCATCGGTGCCGCCGGGCTTGGTATTGGGAAATTTCGCCCAGTGAATCTTGCGGGCGCAATCGGCATTGGCGAAAACGAACGTGGAGGCCTTCGCCGCACCCCGCGCAATTGCCTCTACCATTGCGGGATCCGAGTCTATGGTTTTCTGCAAGGTGGAGAAGGTGAAGTCAGGGTAGGTGCGCCAGTCGGGCGCAATCAGGTAGCGCAGTTTCAGGCCGGCGTTTTCAAACGTCGCCTGCGCCGAAGCCCAGAACAGCAGCGCCTGCACTTTATTGGTGCGAAGCGCCTCCACAGGGGGCGCGCCCAGACCCACGGCGACGACGTTCACGTCCTTGTCCGGATCCATGCCGTTTTTGCGCAGGTAGGATTTCATGAAGGCAATCCCCCCGGTGGCGAGGCTGAACACGCCTATGGTCTTGCCTTTGAGGTCCTTCACGTCCTTGATCGGTCCGTCCGCCAGCACCGACAGCGACCAGTCGATGACGCCGTTGTTCATCACCACTCGCGCCTTGATGTCGTTGACCACGTTGGCCTGGATCACCACGCTGGAATTGAGCTGGGCGAATTCCGCGTTGCCCGCCACCATCTGCTGCAGCGCCTGCAGTGATGCGCCCACCGGCAGCACTTCGACGTCGTAGCCTTCCTGCTTCCAGTAATCGAGCGACAGCGGCAGGGTGAGCCAGGGATAGCCGACGTTGAGGTTGGTCGTGCCCACGGCAATGCGCACCTTCTTCAGTGGCGCCTGCGCAAAGCCGGATTGCGCAATCAGAAACGTTGCGGCCGCGCACAACAGCGTGACTACGCGGACGGTCGAGCGGCGAGTGGTCATGTGTGTCTTTCCAAAATTTGTTGCCGGATAATGTCCATGCTGCTGCTACTGCGAAACGCGGAAATCGCATATTCTGCGTGCAGTTTCTAGCGTGAGCATATTTTGTACCAGCAGCCACCGATAGTCGAGGAGAAGCGATGCGCGACCTGAAGTCCCTGATTGCCGCCATGCCCAAGGCGGAACTGCATATGCACCTGGAGGGCTCGATCGAGCCCGATCTGATGTTCCGGCTGGCGGCGCGCAACGGCATCAAGCTGGATTACGGATCGGAGGCGGAACTGCAGGCCGCCTATGATTTCACCAACCTGCAGTCGTTTCTCGACGTCTACTACGCAGGCCTCACGGTGCTGCTTACCGAGCAGGATTTCTACGACATGACCTGGGACTACATGAAGCGCGCCCGGGCCGACAACGTGGTGCACGCGGAGTTGTTCATCAGCCCGCAGGCGCACACCCGCCGCGGCGTGCCCTTCGCGGCTATGGCGGCAGGCATCAACGCCGCGCTCCGAGACGCGGCGCGCGACTTCGGCATCACCTCGGGGCTGATCGCAGGTTTGCAGCGCCAGTGGTCCGAGGAGGATGCATTCGCCATGCTGGAGGAGGCGCAGGCGCATCCGGATGGTTTCGTCGGACTGGGTCTGGGCGGGCCGGAAGTGGGCAATCCGCCGCAGAAATTCGCGCGCGTGTTCGAGCGCGCCCGCGCGATCGGCTGGCGCACCGTGGCACACGCGGGCGAAGAGGGCCCCGCCGCCTACGTTGCCGACACCGTGGACGTACTGAAAGTGGACCGCATCGACCACGGGGTACATTGCGACCAGGACCCGCGGTTGGTCGAGCGGCTGGCGGAGTTGCAAGTGCCCCTGACCGTTTGCCCGATCTCGAACGTCAAGCTCAAGGTGTACCCGGACCTGGCCGCGCACAACCTCAAGCGACTGCTGCGTGCCGGGCTGCGGGTGACGGTGAATTCCGACGACCCGTCTTACTTTCTCGGCTACGTCAACGACAACTACCTCGGCTGCCTGGAAGCGCTGGACCTGTCGCGCGACGACCTCCACGCGCTGACGAAAAACAGTTTCACCTCGGCTTTCATCAGCGATGCCGAGAAAGCGCGCTACATTGGCATCCTGGACGAGAGTTTTGCGCACTGAGGGTAATCGCATCCGACGGATAACGGCAAGAGGAGCAGCGATGCATGGACGAATGATGGCCGCGCGAAAAACATGTCTGTTGGCGTGCGCCGCAATTGCGTGCTTTTCGCTCATGCCCGTGTCGGCGCAGGAGGCCTGGCCGGCGCGACCGGTGAAGTTCATCGTGCCCTCATCGCCCGGTGGTGGCACCGACATTTACGCGCGCCTGCTGGCGCAATCGCTGGCCGATGCGCTGAAGCAGCAGTTCGTCGTGGAAAACCGTCCGGGTGCAAGCGGCAACATCGGCGCGGAAGCCGCGGCGAAATCCGCACCGGACGGCTACACGTTTCTGGTCACCGCCAACCCGGCCATTGCCGTGAACCCCAGCCTGTACCGCAAGCTCTCGTACAGCGCGGAACGCGACCTGATGCCGGTCGGGCGGGGCGTGTCGTCGCCGCTGGTGCTGGTGGTGCATCCCTCGCTGCAGGCGCGTACGCTGGGCGAACTGATGGCGCTGGGCAAGCGCGAGCCGGATCGCATCTCCTATGGTTCTGCCGGAACAGGCAGCCCGACCTACTTGGGCGTGCGCATGCTGGAGGAAGTCGGCGGCGGCAGGTTTCTGCACGTGCCTTACAAAGGCGTCGGCCAGGCCTACCAGGATCTGCTCGGCGGTCAGATCAAGTTCATGCTGCCCGATGTCGCCTCCGCCACGTCGCACATCAAGTCCGGCAAGCTGATTCCGATTGAAGTGACCGAACGCAGCAGCCAGTTGCCGAACGTGCCGACTTTCGGCGAAACCGGTTACGCGAATCTGGTGATTTACGGTTCGTTCAGCGTGGTCGCGCCCACCGGCACGCCGGCGGCGGTGATTCAGCGCATGAGCGCGGAGATGGCCCGCGCGATGAAATCGCCCGCGCTGGCGGAAAAGCTGGAGAACCAAGCCCTGATACCGGTATTCGATACGCCGGATGAGTTTGCCGCGCACCTGAAAAAGGAACGGGATGCCTGGGCGGACGTTATCCGTCGCAATAACATCCAGCCCGATTGAGCCGCATGTCTTCTAAAGGACGCAGCATGAATATCGTGATCATCGGCGGGGGCATCGCCGGCCTGTGCCTGGCGCTGGGGCTGAAGCAGCGCGGCATTGCGTGCCGCGTCTACGAAAGTGCGCCCGAAGTGAAGGAACTGGGCGTGGGCATTACGCTGCTGCCGCACGCGATGCGCGAATTCACGACCCTGGGCGTCGAGGCGCGATTGCAGGCGGTAGGCATAGAGAATCTGGAAAGCGTGTTCTTCAACCGCCACGGGCAGTTCATCTACAAGGAAGCGCGCGGCAGGCACGCCGGCTACGCCTACCCGGAACTGGGCGTGCATCGCGGCAAGCTGCATCGCATCCTGTACGAGACGGCGGTGGAGCGCCTGGGCGCGGAGAACGTCATGACCAACCACCATTGCACCGGGGTCGCGCAGGACGAGCACGGGGTGACGGTGTCGTTCCGGGAGACTTCCGGGGGAGGGCAGCTGGGAACGGTGCGAGGCGACATCGCGGTCGCCTGCGACGGCATCAACTCGGCGGTGCGCCGCCAGTTCTATCCGGAGGAAAAGCTCGCCTTCGCCGGCATCAATACCTGGCGCGGCGTCACCCGGCGCAAGCCCTTCCTCACCGGTCGCAGCTACGTGCGCGTGGGCTCGATCGAAACCGGAAAAATGGTCATCTACCCCATCGTCGACAACATCTACGGCGAGGGCAATCAGCTGATCAACTGGATGGCGGAAATCCGCCGCGCCAACGTCGACATGAACGACTGGAACAAGAAGGGCGACCTCGCCGACTTCTACGACATCTACAAGGACTGGCGCTTCGACTGGCTGGACGTGGCCGACATGGTTTCGCGCGCCGACCAGATCCTCGAGTACCCGATGGTGGACAAGGATCCGGTGGCGAAATGGACGTTCGGCCGGGTGACGCTGATGGGGGATGCGGCGCATCCGATGTATCCGCGCGGGTCGAACGGCGCGGCGCAGGGCGCGATCGACGCGAGGACGCTCGCCGAGTTACTGCTGCAGAGCGCAGATCCGCTTGCCGCGCTGCAGGCCTATGAAGATGCGCGCCTCGCGACCACGGCGAAAGTGGTGCGCACCAACCGCGAGGTGCCGCCCGATTTCATCAACATCAAGGTCGAAGAGCTGACCGGCGGCAAACCGTTCCGGCACATCGACGACGTGATCAGCCAGGAAGAGCTGCGGCAGATCTCGGAAAACTACAAGCGCGTCGCCGGTTTCTCACTGGAAACACCGCGGGCCTGAGGGGAGTGGCGATGGGCGCGGGCAGGCTGGACGAAGGCGTGGATTTCCTGGCAAACGACATACCGAGGGGGCTGGAGCTTGGCATCCCGAATTACTGGTATACGGTGCTCGCCGCCGAAGATCTGCCGTACGACAGATCGGTGGGCTTCAAGGCATTGGGACGAGAACTGGTTGCGTGGCGCAACAGGGAAGGCAAGCCCTGCGTCATCGCCGACCGATGCCCGCACCGCGGCGCGCGGTTCTCGGCCGGTCGCGTGGTCGCGGGCGACATCCAGTGCGCCTGGCACGGTCTGCGCTTCAACGGCGCAGGCCGCTGCACCCTGATTCCCTGGGAGCCCGACGATTCCAGGCTGCGCAATAAAGTGCATCCTGCCGCCTGTCCCGCGGAGGAGAAAGCGGGCTACGTTTGGGCATACATCGGTGAGCCGGATAATTTTCCGGTGCCGCCGCTGGAGGACTGCCTGCCCGAGGAGTTCGTCGCGAGCGAAGGATATATCCCGTGCCGCGGAATTCCTGTTCAATGTCGACCGCGATGTGCTGAAAGCGCGGCGCATGCTGGCCGATGCGTTTCTGGCGCAGCGCGACGGGCGCCGTCCGCTGCCCGGCAGGGAGGCGCTGGCCTACCCGGTTCCGGATCATGCCCAAGTCCAGTTCACCGCACCGGTCTAACGAGAGGATCCATCAATGAACATCGAAGCCGCACTCATGCGCAGCGGGATGATGGCAGCCGCGCTGGCGGGATTGCTCGGATTGCTACCGGGCGCGCAGGCGCAAGTCCAGCCGTATCCGGCCAAGCCGGTGCGACTGGTGGTGCCTCTGGCCGCGGGCGGGTTGATCGACATCCTGGCGCGCAATATCGCGCCGGAACTGACGCGTGTCTGGGGCCAGCAGGTGATCGTCGAGAACCGCATCGGCGCGAACACCATCATCGCCGCGGAAATGGTTGCCAAGTCGCCGCCGGACGGCTACACGCTGATGATCACCAACCCGACAACGATTTCGATGAACCAGTATCTGTACAAAAAATTGCCTTACGATCCGGAGCGCGACTTCTCGTTGATATACAACATCGGATTCGCGCCCACCGCCATTGCGGTCGGCCCGACGGTAACCGCGGCCACACTGCAGGAGTTCATCGCGCAGGTCAAAGCGAACCCGGGCGCGATCAACTACGGGAGCTTTGGCATCGGCAGCACCGCGCATATCGATACCGAACTGTTCAGCACCCACGCGGGCCTGCGCATGACCCACGTTCCCTACAAGGGCGTCGCAGGCGTGCTGCCTGCCCTCGCAGCGGGAGAAATACACATGGGTTTTGTCGGCATCCGTCCGGCGATCGCGCTGATACAGCAGCAGCGGATACGCGTGCTGGCCATGAACGCGGGGCGGCGCAGCCCGATGCTGCCCAATGTGCCGACCTTGGCCGAAGCCGGGTATCCGGGCCTGAACCTGGGAGGCTGGTTCGGCATGCTCGCGCCGGTGGCCACGCCGCGCCCGGTCATCGACAAGATTGCCGCCGACCTCGCGCAGATTTTCAGCCGCGAAGAAATCCGGGAGAAAATCATCGCGGGCAGCGGACTCGAGCCGCTGTTGCAGAACCCGGAGCAGTTCACGGCCTACGTGCGCGAGGACAGGATTCGCTACGCGCAGCTCATCAAGAGCCTCAATATTTCCCTGGACTGAGTTCACCGGGTTGGACTGGCAGCGCGCCGCGACGCCCGCCGGACCGGAATTCGCGCCGCGCGGCGCCGAACCTGCCAACCCGTTGCGCGTTCATCGATTGCACGCGGAACTGGCCGTGGCAACGCCGCAGGTGTTCGGCGGCAGCGGACTGTTGGTGAAGCCCACCGCCACGCCGCAGCCCGCCAGTGCCAGACAAAGCGCCGCAAGCAGCGCCATCCGCGCATGCGCGGCGATCATGCGCTTGCCGCCTCACGCGGCACGCGCATGAGCGGCCGCTCGTCGATCGGCAGGTTCACCAGCGCGGCGCAGACGCCCAGGCCGATGGAAATCATCCATACCAGCTGGTACGAGCCGAAGTTGTCGAACAGATAACCGCCCATCCACACGCCGAGAAAGCTGCCCACCTGGTGGCTGAAGAACACGATGCCCGACAACATGGACATGTAGGCGACACCGAATATCTGGCCGATCACGCCGCTGGTGAGCGGCACGGTGGAGAGCCACAACAGGCCCATGATCGAAGCGAACAGGTACACTGAAAATTCACCGCCCGGCAGGAAGATGAACACGGCGATGACCGCCGAGCGGGCCAGGTAGATCAATGAAAGGAGACCGGTCTTGCTGTGCCTGCTGCCCAGCACACCGGAAGCGTACGAGCCGATGATGTTGAACAGGCCGACCAGTGCCAGCGCGACCATGCCCACGTTGGCTGCGAATCCGCGGTCCTCCACGTAGGCCGGAAAATGCACGGTGATGAAAGCAAGCTGAAATCCGCAGACGAAATAGCCGGCGGTCAGCAGCAGGAATCCCTTGTGCGAGAACGCCTCGCGCAATGCCTCGCGGATGCTTTGCTCCAGCGTGTGGCGATTGCTCTGGTCCCGGGTGTCGACCAGGGCCAGCGCCAGCGGGGCCATCAGCAGCGTTGTCGCTGCAAGCACCAGCAGCGCATTGAACCAGCCGATGTTGTCTATGAGGGTCTGCGCATACGGCAGCATCGCGAACTGTCCCAGAGATCCAGCGGCGCTCGATATGCCGAGCACCATGCTGCGGCGTTCCACGGGATAGGCGCGCGCCAGCACGCCGAACATGATGCTGAACGAGGTGCAGCCTTGCGCCAAGCCGACCACCACGCCGGTGGCAAACGTGAACTGCAAGCCGGTGGTCGATGTCGCCATCATCACCAGTCCTGTGGCGTAGAGCGCGGCCCCCGTGGCCAGAACCCGCCCGGCGCCCTTGCGGTCGGCCAGCGCACCTATGAATGGCTGCGCCGCGCCCCACAGCAGGTTCTGCAGCGCCAGCGCAAAGGCAAACGTTTCACGGCTCCAGCCAAGGTCGAAGGTCATCGGCTTGAGGAACAGGCCGAACGTCGCCCGCGTGCCCATGCACAGGGAGAGAATGATACCGGCGCAGGCAAGCATGATCGCCGGGGTACGCCAGTCGCGTGCGGTGGTCAAAGGGTTCTCGGATGGGAAGGTCGCGGCGCGCTGGTGCGTCGCGGTGCGCTTCACGATGCCTGTATGCAACGTTTATCGGTTCCGGTCAAGTGCTGCTGCCGGTCCCGGCCGTGTGCCAGCGCCTGCAGCGCGAGGATACAATTGCCGAGCACCGTAAAAGCCGATCGAGCGGAGAGACAGAACGATGAACTGGAAAACGAGTTGCCTGCGCGTGCCCCTGTCGCTGATCGCGTTCGCCGGGCTTCCCGGAATCGCACTTGCACAGGCCTGGCCGTCGCAACCGGTCAAGGTCGTCGTTCCCACGCCGCCGGGCGGACTCACCGACATATTCTCCCGTCTGATCGCGGCGCGCCTCACCGAAATCTGGGGGCAGCCCATCGTCATCGATAATCGTCCCGGAGCCAATCAGATCATCGGCGCAGATATCGTGGCGAAATCGCCCGCAAACGGCTACACGCTGCTGGTGTCGGAGGCATCCACGTTCGTGATGAATCCCCACTTGTACAAGAAATTGCCCTACGACGCGGTCAACGGCTTCACGCCCATCACGGTGCTGGTGCGCAATCCCTGGGTGATCGCACTGCATCCGTCGGTGCCGGCGAACACCTTCCAGGAACTGGTGGCGCTGGCGAAGGCGAAACCCGGCTCGCTGTCTTATGGTTCGGCGGGCCTGGGCTCCGCGCACCACATCAGCGTCGATTACCTGAAGAACCTGCTCGGCATCGACATCCTGCACGTGCCGTTCAAAGGCGCCGCGCCGGCGGTGGCCGCCCTACAGGGCGGGCAGATCTCGATGATGATGATAGGACCGGTGCTGGTCGAACCGCTTGCCCAGGCGGGCAAGGCCAAACTGATCGCGGTGGCCACGCCCAGGCGCGTCGCAGCGCTGCCCAACCTGCCGACCATCGCGGAGTCCGGTGCGCCGGGCTACGAGGCCGGCACCTGGTTTGCGCTGGTCGGGCCGGCGGGCATGCCGCGCGACATCGTCGCAAAAATTCACGGTGACGTGGTGAAGGTCCTGAATATGCCTGCGCTGAAGGAGTACTGCGCCAAGCAGTGGCTGGAGGTGGATGGCAACACTCCCGATCAGTTCGCCGCCTACATGAAATCCGAGTACACGCGCTGGCAGGACCTGATCAAACGCTCCGGTGTGACCGTGGAATAGCGCGCGGCCCCGTCGATATCAGCCGTGCCGGGCGGCCAGGCCGTCTGCGAATTCAATCGAACGGAGATAAGAAGATGGCATCAGCAGCACCGGGGGGCGACCTCCTGAACGTAACGCGCGCGGAGCAGTCCCTGTTTTCCGCGCCCGGCCTGCCGGGCGGCGGGCAGATGGAAATCCGCATGGAGATTTCGCCGCTGCATCCCGATCCGGATGTGCGGGACGTGGCGCAGCGCGTCAAGTCCTTCAACCTGGAGAGCTGGTACGCGGAGTGGACGCGCGTGGCGCGCAAGAACGAGGAACTGGCGGCGGGTTTCGAAAAGGAGGACCGCAAGGCCACGGCGCACGAGTTCTACCGGCGCGCCGTCGATTTCTACCGCCGGGCGCTGGTGTACATGCGCGAAGGCGATGCGCGCATGCTGCCCTTGTACAGGAAGCTGCGGGAGGTGTTCGACCGCGCCTGGGCCCTCGCGCCTGCCCCATTCGAGCGCGTGTTGATCCCGTATGAAGGCGAGATGCTGGAAGGCCTGTTTTATCCGGCGCGGGGCAAACCGGGCGCGCGCTCGCCGGTGATCTACAACTACGCCGGCGCCGACGGCATCGTGCATAAGGGGGACGACGCCGAGTGGTCGCCGTTCGTGCGCCGCGGCATGTCCTTCATCGACGTCGATGCGCCCGGCCACGGCGGATCGTTGCGGGAGAAGAAGCTGTACGCGCCGCCGGATTCGGAGCGCGTCGCCAAAGCGGTCATCGACTACCTCGCGACGCGGCCCGATGTCGATGCGGAGCGCATCGGCCTGCACGGATCTTCCATGGGCGGCTACTCGGGACCGCGCTGCGCCACGGCGGAAAAGCGCATCAAGGCGCTGGCCGTGTGGAGCGGGGCGTACAGCCTGGGCGAGGATATTTTCGATTACTACCCGCCGATACAGGACCGGCTGCGCTGGCTGATCGGCGCGAAAGACCTGCGCGAAGCGCGCGAGAAGATGCGCTCATACACCCTGGAAGGTAGGGCGGGAATGATCACCTGCCCGATGCTCATCGGCTACTGCTATGACGACCGCATCATGGACCCGCGCGGTGCGCTCAGGCTGTACGAGAACGCGGTCAACGCCGAGCGCCAGATGCTGGATGGCGTCGGGCACGGCGACAAGATTTTCGAGCGCAAGACTTTTATTGCCGATTGGTTCATGAAGCAGCTGGGCGCGGCGCAATGAGTAGCCCGCAGGATGCGCGCAACGGTGCCGCTCGCGCGAGCCTGGATCTGGGGCTGCGACTCTCCGCCATCCTCGATCAGCCCTTTCCGCGGTTCTCCGCTGCGGAATTGGCGCGCCGAAAACAGGCGCTGGCCGACATCATGGCGAAGCACGGTGTCGATCAGCTGATCGTTTCGGGCGAGCAAAAGGTCGGCACCGGCATTCCCTACCTCACCGCCTGGTTGACCACTTCGGACCAGATGCTGGTGTTCAGCCCGAACGAGCGCATGCGCATGTTCGTCGAATGGGTCAACCACGTACCCCTGGCGAGGCGCATTGCGGAGGACTGCGACGTGGAGTGGGGCGAGCACCGCGGCCTGGACAAGCTCATCCTGGAACTGAAGCGCCGCGGGGCGAAGAAGATCGGGATAATGGGCGCATTCAACTTCGCCAAGTACCGCCGCCTGTCCGCCCTTTTTCCGGAAATCGTCGACCTGAACCGGGAATACAGCCTGCTGCGATTGACGAAGTCGGACGAAGAACTCGACTGGTTGCGCATCGGCGCTGCATTCTGCGATGCGTCCATACGGGCGATGCAGCGCGAGGTGCGCGCCGGCATCAATGAGCGCGAGATCTGCGACATCGTCGAGCGCGCCTACGTGCCGTTCGGCGGCACCACCATCATCCATCATTGTGGGGTCACCGCCATGGCGCAGCCCGACTGCTACGTGCCGCGCCAGCATCCGATGAACCGCATCGTCCAGGGCGGGGACTGCGTGTTCATCGAGATCACCGGGGAATTCTGGGGCTACGGCGGGCAAGTGCTGCGCACCTTTGCCGTGGAAGCCGAGCCCACGCCGCTGTACCGCGACCTGTTCGCCGTGGCCGAGGCGGCCTACGACGCGGTGACCGGCGTGATCCGCCCCGGCTGCACCATGCAGGAGATTCTCGACGCCTCGGAATTGATAGAACGCGCCGGCTTCACCGTCTGCGACGACCTGGTGCACGGATTCGGCGGCGGCTATTACCAGCCAATACTGGGCAGCAAAAGCCGCCCCGCAGGGCCGATTCCCGACATCGTGCTTGCGGAAAACATGACTGTCGTGGTGCAGCCCAACGTCATCAACCGCGACATGACCGCGGGGGTGCAGGTGGGCGAACTGATACGCGTGACGAAGTCCGGCTTCGAAAGCCTGCACCGCACGCCGCGGGGGTTTCTGCGGTTGGGGTGAGCGGCACAGCAGGAGAAAGGAAACGGCAATGGGCGATCAGATCGAAGTCCCTGCACGGGCAACCTGTGACGCAACGCCGGACGGAGCGGCCGCAGCAGCGCGTTTCGGCGCGGAGGAATGGGCGGCACGGGTGCAGCTTGCGGCGTGTTACCGCATCTTCGCGCATCTCGGCTGGACAGAACTCATCTACAACCACATCACGTTGCGGCTTCCGGGGCCGGACCGGCATTTCCTCATCAATCCGTTCGGCCTGCATTATTCCGAGGTGTGCGCCTCTAACCTGGTGAAGATCGACGTGCGCGGCAACATCATCGGCGCGGCCGACTGGCCGGTGAATCCCGCGGGCTTCACCATTCATGCCTGCATACACGAGGGCATTGCCGGGGCGCACTGCGTGATGCATACCCACACCACGGCCGGCATGGCGGTGGCCTGCAGCAAGGCAGGGTTGTCGATGAGCAATTTCTATTCGGCGCAGTTGCACGGCAAACTCGCCTATCACGACTTCGAAGGCATTACGGTGCACGCAGACGAAGGCCCGCGCCTGCTTGCTGCTATCGGCGAGAAGCCGGCCGTCATCTTGCGCAACCACGGCCTGCTGGCATGGGCCGACAGCGTGCCGCGCGCCTTCGCCGTCCTGTGGCTGCTGAACCGCGCCTGCGAGATCCAGCTCGCAGCCACGTCCATGGGGCCGGTCATCGACATTCCCGAAGACGTGCAGGAAAAGTGCACGCGCGACTCGCTGCAGTTCAATCCGAAATTCGGCGCCGGACAGGATGTGTTCGACGCGCTGACACGAGCGGTCGACAGACTGGATCCCTCATTCCGAAACTGATACGGAGAGCGCCCGGGATCGCGCGCTTCAGGATGCCGGCCGGAAAATCAGGAAATACTGGCGGCTGAGGAAGGCATGCTCCTCGGTCAGCGTGTAGCCCGCCCCTTTGAGTTCCGACACCACGCGCTCGGATGCGATGCGGGCAGCCTTCGGCGGGCCTTCCTTCGATTCCGGACGGAAGTCGATGATGGCGACGCGTCCGCCCGGCTTGAGCGAGTCGCGCAGTTTCCGGAAGTAGCGTTCCCGGTGCTCGACGTGATGATAGACATCCACCAGCACGATGAGATCCACTTTCTCGGGCAGGCGCGGGTCGTCGGGCGTGCCAGCGACGGCGACAAGGTTCGCGTGCTTTTCGCGTTTTGCCCGCTCGCCCAGGTATTTCACCATGTCCGGCTCGGTGTCCACGCCGTAGACGCGTCCGCTGGATGCCATGTTTGCGAAGCGCACCGAAAAGTACCCGGTGCCGGCGCCGATGTCGGCGATGACGGCATCCGGTTTGAGGGCAAGCGCCTGAATGACTTCATGCGGCTTTTGCCACGCATCGCGCTTCGGATCGTCGAAAACGTGCGCCCAGCGCTCGGCGCCGCTGAAGCTGTGCTGGTGCGTGGCGGGTGATTGCGCCGCGGCGGGCGCCGCCAGCCAGGCACTGCAGCCAAGCAGTGCGAGGCCCGCCGCGAGTGTGGCCAGCCGGTTCATATTCGACTCCTTCGTAAAGCGTGCAGCGGCAACGTTACCGCAGGATCGTGCGGTATCGGCTGCATCGATGGATTGTAAGCGACATGTGTCGAAGCCGGACGGTTTGTACCGCCGAAGGTCACGCTGCGGCCTTGCCGCCGCGGAATGAAGTTTACCCGGGTCGAACTTTGGCGAGCATCGTCTGTCCAGTGGGCCTGGGCGCCTTCGCACTGTGCCGGCAGCGGAGGCGATAGAATAAACGCGCTCGTTGGCAGTTCACGTCGACTTCACGGTCGAATCCGCAGCTACGCATGCATGGGCCGCGCGGAATGGTTCGACGGCACAAAACGTATCGCCATTTTCTTGAGAGGGAACGCAATGAAGATTTGCCATTACAACGAGGGTCAGGCCGGCGCGGTATCGGGCGATCAGGTGTATCCGATAGGCGATGCGCTGGTGAAGGCCGGCCATGCGCGGGGCGGCTACACGATGCTGGAAATCGTGGATGCGCTGGCCAACCGCGCCGCTGCCATGCAATGCGCACGCGACGCGATGAAGGGGTCGTCGCTCGCGCTGTCAGCGGTCAAGCTGCTCGCGCCCATCGTCAATCCGCCCTCGATCTGGGCCGCGGCGTCCAACTACAAGGATCACCAGGCGGAAATGAAGACGCGTGTCAGTTCGGCGGACGTGGGCGAACTGAGCAAGGACGAGCTGATGTCCGAATTCTTCCTCAAGCCGGTATCGTCGATTGTCGGGCCGGGCGGCACGGTGATATTGCCCAGGATCTCCAAGCTGGTCGATTTCGAATGCGAACTGGGTGCGGTGATCGGCAAGCCGGCGCGGCGTGTGACCGAGGAACAGGCCCTCGATCACGTGTTCGGCTACGTCATCTGCTGGGACCTGAGCATGCGCGATCCCTGGGGCATAGGCCGGCAGAACACCCGCAACATCCGCAAAGGCTTCGATACCTTTACCGGGCTCGGTCCCTGGATCGTGACGCGAGACGAAATCGACGAGCCGCAGAATCTGTCCATCAACGTGGAACAGAACGGCAAGGCGGTCATGACCGCGCACACCAGCAACATGGTGTGCGGATTGCGCGAACACATCCGTTTCCTCTCGGGTGTGCTCACCTTGCACACGGGCGTGGTGATTACTACCGGCACGCCGGCAGGCGTCAGCAAGCTGCATCCCGGCGACCGGCTGAAGGGCACCATAGAAAAAATCGGCACCATGGAACTGGCCGTCGCGGCGGAAGCCTAGGGTTGCCTGAGTCGACATACGCCAGGCCGCTGCGGCCGGCCCGCTGCGCTATTCCGCTCGGTACGCCGCGGCATTCAGCGGGTCGGCGATCCTGCTTGTCCCGATACTCGCGATCTTGTCGCGTCTGGGAGGTCCAACAGACTTCCAGGTCAGGCCGCTCGGCGCTTGCGCTGGACAATCTCCGCCTCGATTTCGGCGTACGCGGCGCGTATCCGCTGCACATTGGGACGCGTACTCGTCACGTAAACCGTTTCGCGGTGCGAGCGTACGAACTGACTCAGCGCGTCGTCCGCGAGTGCGGATGCGTCCCTATTGGAATCCGGGGCAAACCTGCCCAGTTTTCGCGCGAGCGCGGGACGCAGTCGGAGAGAGGTGCTCATGAAAAAAATACACGTCCGGCAACCCGGATTGAAATCTTCGCGGATGCCGGTCATGCCCTGCTTGTCGACGACCCCGGGCGTTTTAACCGGCTGCTTGCGGAATTTTCCGGCAGCTTCGACGCTTGCGTTTGATCGGCTACTTGCCTGGTTCAGCTCTCCTGACCCGTCCGGCCGAAAGACACCAGATGCTCGGTCATCAAGCGCCACTCGTCGATCGATCTTAGCGGCAGTGACACCAGTTCCGGCTGAGGGAAGATGCCGCCGTACCTTTCCAATCGGTGTTTTTCGATGAAACGCTCCGAGTACCTGATCCATTCCTGGTCGTAGCTTCCCTGCGACGCATGCACGGCCAGAACATCGTTGCCGGCGGCGCAATCCAGACCCGACCGGGCGGCACGCAGAGTGAAATCAAGATCGTACAGATGCCAGCCGTCGAATGTTTGCGCATCAAAGCCGATACGCATCGCCGTATCGCGTCGCGTCGCAAGCAGCACTCCGTCAAGGGCGAGCAACCCCCCGCAGGAGGAAGAGGTCACACCGTAGATGGTTACCACCAGGCCGGCGGCGGCGGGCATGGCAATCTGGCCGCACAGATGCGGATGCCCGGCAAAATGCCACGCCCCGCCCTTGATCTGGCGGGTTCCCGCGACGCCAAGCACATCGTGCTGGCGCAGTCCCGAGAGCAGCCGAGCCGCGAAATCCGGAGCGACGATCTCCACGTCGTCGTGCGCAAACACAATCAATTCATTGGCCGCCTGAGCCAGTCCGCGGTTGTAGCCCTCGGCGAGGGAGCGCGCATCGTGAACACCGATAATTTCGTGCGGCAGGTCCGCGAGCAACTGCCGATACATTGCCGCCGTTTTTGAAAACCGCGGCTCTGATGCGCTGCACAGGATGACCGAAACCGAGCGGCGATCAGACTTGGCGATCGGTTTGTGCGTCGGTTGCCTGCCCGAGCGCAAATCCTCCCTTGCCAAGCAGAGCGCGCGCCTTGCCAGCGCTTGTCCGCTCAAGGGGTAGGCAGGCCCAAGGTCGAGACAGGCGGCGAAATCGCGCGCAGCGGTTCGCGTTTCCCCAAGCTCGGTGCGACAGCATCCCATGAGGTAGTGCAGCGCCGGCAGCGTAGCGTCGATAAGCAATGCCTGGCCGGCGAGGGCGATCGCCTCGGACCAGTCCCCGGCATCCCAGGCGGTCACTGCGCGGGCATACAAAGCGTCAACGGGGTCGGCCGTGCGGTTCTTCATCGCTGTGTCTGCTGCCGTGATCGTCTGTCGATCCGCCACTGCCGGAGCGCCTGCAGCCAGGTATTTTTCGCCCAGCGCGAGGCTGGATAGGGTTTCCCGGGACGCGGCCCGCTTGAAAGCAAAAACGCGCAGTTCAAGCATGGCCAGGGGCGGCGCGAAATAAATCTCGGGAAACCCGTTGGAGATGAGCGCTCTTGCCAGCGACGCGCGCGTGAAGCCGGTCTTGTGGGCATAGAAATCCTGGCCGCTTGCCTCGATCTCAGGCGCATAGCCGTAGATCACGTCGTGCGCGCTGATGCCTCCGACCGATGACTCGTAGATCGCGTGCTCGATATCGAGGTCGGCTGCGGTAATCAAACGGAAAAGTTCGCCGATGTCCGGGACGCGGATCTCGGCAAAGCCCGCATCGCTCAGGACATGCAGGAAACCGCCAAGAACCCTGTTCACGTCATGGCGGTAATAGTGCTCCAGGTTATGCGAGCAGTAGACCGCATCGTAACCACCCGAAGGAAACGTGTCGGCCAGCAGGCGTGTATCGCAGACCAGGTCAACCCCTCTCTTGGGGTCGATATCGAGCAGCATGTGCTCCCAGCCGGCGTAATGGGCGGGAATCTCGACTGCCTTGCTGCCTCCGCCGACATTCAGCACCGAGGGCATTAAATTCCGCCGAGGCAGACGTACTTTATTGCGAGATCGTCGTCGATGCCGTGATTGGGATCGTTCATGGCGTGCTTACAAGGGTGATTGCGAGGGGGAAGGGGTCGTCTAAAGCGGTCGGCTAAAGGGATCGGAGCCAAGGTCAAACGGCTGCGTCTATTGTACCGTCACAGACTGAGCGCACCTGAACGCCGTCCGAGGGGTGACACCGCTGGCGGGGCAACACAAAGCGACTTGGCCCGATGGGCGGGCGCAAAAATTCGAGCCCGACACGATCGTTGCGGCGCGATTCGCGCAGCGCAAAGCAGAGCACACCATGGCAGGGCAATCAAAAGTCGCTATGCCCGCGGATGCGTGGCGGCGGAAGCCCAAGCCAGCCTCAGTCTACATTCGCGAGACCGGTGCGGCCGGCCCGGCACATGGTGTTGCCGTCGCTGCGGCGGCCGATCCGCAGCGTTATTCCGCCCGATACCCAGCCGCATGCAGCAGGTCGGCGATCTGTTTCCCATGGATGCGGCTCTCCATGAGGAATTCCGCGAACTGCTGGGGATTCATCTCAGAAGTTTCGTAGTAAACCGGATTGACGAATTTCTCCCGGTAGGCGTTGCTCTGCAGGACGCGCACCACTTCGCGATTCACGCGAATGACGACTTCGCGCGGAATACCCGCCGGGCCCATCAACCCGAACCAGGATCGCAATTCCTGTCCGATACCCAGTTCCTTGTAGGTCGGCACATCCGGCAGGACGGGCATGCGCTGCTCGCCCGGCAGCGACAGCGGTTTCAAGCGCCCGGCGCGGATCAGGGGCAGCACCACGTTCACCGTGCTCAGCGCCAGATCGACCTCGCCCGCGACCGCGGCCTGGATGGCCGGGCCGCTGCCTTTGTAAGGCACATGGGTAATGCGCGTGGTGGTGGCGCGCTTGATGATCTCCAGGGCCTGGTGGGCTGCGCCGCCTTCGCCAAACGATCCGAAATTGAGTTTCCCCGGATTCGCCGTGGCGTAGGCGATCATCTCCGTGAAGTTGTTGAAAGGCGCGCGCGGATTCGCCACCAGTACCGCGCGCACATAGACCAGTTGCGCAATTGGCGTGAAATCCTTTTCGGCGTCGTAGGGCAACTGCTTGGACAGGTGCGGCAACACCGACAGGCTGTCCGAGGAAATACCGCACAGCGTGTAGCCGTCTGGCGGCGATTTCGCGCAGGCTGACAGGCCTATGGCGCCGGTGGCACCGGCGCGGTTTTCCACCAGTACCTGCTGTCCCATCGACTCCGTGAGGAATTGCGCCACGGAGCGAAACAACGGATCTATCGGTCCGCCCGGAGGAAAGGGGACGATGATCCGGATCGGCTTGTTCGGATACACATCCTGCGCGCGGATCAAGGCAGGCCACCCGGCGGTGATTGCGGTGCAAGCGGAAAGAATGACGGCGAAAATGTGTTTCATCGAGACGTCTCCCTGATTTGCAGACTGCGGTGCGGACTGCGGTACGGACCGCGGTGCGAGACGCGCGCACCGCGATGCGCAGCGGCAATGCCAGTGGCTGAGGCACGCAACGCGGCCAAGGCTGCAAGCGATGCACGCTATCATGGCGCAGAGTTGCTCACGGCGCCACAGAGGTGTGGTCGTGCAGGCTCGCAATTGTCAGCAGGGAAGGGAGGATGAATGTCATGCCGGTAACGCCGAAAATCCAGCAACTGGGCTTCGTCGTCCGTGATGCCGCGCGCGCCATGGTGCAATGGCGGGAGCGATTCGGCGTCGGCCCGTTCTTCGTCGCAAGCGAGATACCGATGATGGACTTCCACTATCGGGGCGCGCCCAGCAGCCCGGTGGTGACGCTTGCCGTCAGCCACTGGGGCGACATGCAGATCGAACTGGTTGAACAGCATAACGACGCCCCCTCTGGATATCGCGAATTTCTCGACGCCGGCCCGGAAGGACTGCAGCACATGGCAAGCTGGAGCGATGCCTATGAGGCGGATCTGGACCGCTGTCTCGCGCGCGGCTTCACGGTACAGCACGAAGGGCTGAGCCCGATGGACCGCGTTACCCGTTTTGCCTATCTCGCGAGCGGCGCGCATCCGGGGACGGTGCTGGAACTGATACAGATGACGCCGCAAAAGCATCGGCGCTTCGCCGAGATCGCCGCGGTGTGTGCCGGTTGGGACGGGAGCGATCCGGTAAGGCAGATCGGTTTTCCGAAATGAGCATCCGGGGAAGCCCGCATGGAACGATTCCTGCGGTGGACCACCGCGTTCGTTTGTGGCCCGGGCACGGTTCGCACCCTAAGGCTTTCAAGAAGCAGCCGTTGACTGAAGTACATTTACATCCGGTCGTTTTCGTCCGATAATAATCAAGTGACGGGCAACGAATTCATCCGCAGGCTGAAGAAGTTGGGCAAAAGAGGAGGCGTTACCGTAACGCTGAACACGGCGCGCGGGAAAGGCAGTCATCAGACGCTTTACTATGGCGGGATGTTCACAGTGGTGCGCAATCCCCAAGACGAATTGAAGACGGGCACGTTTCACGCCATGTGCTCTCAACTTGGCATCAAACCGAAAGACTTGTGAGGCTGACCATGGATTGTTTTGGCTACGCCGTGTTGCTGAAGCCCGCCGTGGAGGGCGGGTTCGTCGTGTCGTGCCGTGACCTGCCGCCGTTGATAACGCAGGGTGAAGACAAAGCGGATGCGCTGGCGCAGGCTGCGGACGCAATGGACGAAGTATTTGCCACTTACATGCTCGAAGGGTTGGAGTTTCCTGCGCCCAGCAAGGCAAGGCGCGGCGAGCACGTGGTGTCTCCGCCGGCGGACACCATGGCGAAGGCGGCACTGCACATGGCGATGCATGAAGCAGGCATCAGCAAGACACAGCTTGCCAGACAACTGGGCGTGGATGAAAAGGAAGTCCGCCGCATGCTTGACCCGCATTACGGTTCCAAGCTGCCGCGCATCGCCGAGGCTATCGGTCTGTTGGGCAAGCGATTGGTGATCGGACTCGAGCCGCTCTAGGCGGATCACGGAAGCGTTGAATCCATGAAGCATGTCCGTGTGGCGGCGGACGCGCATCCTCGGAAATCATTCAGGGAAACACTGAACAAGTGTCCATTTCCGGAAAAGCGTCAATCGTGTTTCATCTGAAGTGGGGGATATACAGGGGGGCGCCGCCCCTTTGTTCAGCCTATCTTCAGCCTGGCTTTTCAGAGCCCGGCTTCGCGGAGAAATGCGCATGAAACAACTCAAAGGCAGAACCGCCATCGTCACCGGCGCAGGGTCCGGCATCGGCTCGGGCATCGCCCGCGCCCTGGCGCGCGCCGGAATGAGCGTTGCCGTCGCCGATATCCAGCGGGACGCCGCGCAGGCGGTCTGCGCGCAGATTGAAGCGGACGGCGGCAAAGCCATCCCCATCATGGTCGATGTGTCGGATGCGGCGTCGGTCGAAGCCGCGGCTGACCAGGTGGAAGCGGCATTCGGCCGCATCCACGTGGCGGTGAACAATGCCGGCGTGGCAATGCACGGCACGCCGCTGGAAAAGATATCGCTGGCGGACTGGGACTGGGTCATAGGCGTCAACATGTACGGCGTAATACACGGCATACGCAGTTTCGTGCCGCGCATCCGGCGCCACGGCGAGGGCGGTCATATCGTCAACACCGCGTCGATCGGCGGCCTGAAGGTGAACCCGGGCTGGCTGGGCGGCGCTTACTCGATGACGAAGTACGCGGTGGTGGCGCTCTCGGAGGCGCTGGAACATGAACTAGAGGGCTCGGGCATCGGCGTGTCGGTGTTCTGCCCGGCTGCGGTGCGCACCAACCTGTCGGAGTCGGCGAAGAATCGTCCCGAGCGCATGGGTGGCGCGTTCGTGCGCGAACAGCAGCATTTTCTCAAGGATGCGACCGCCGAGGGACTCACTCCCATCGAGGCGGGCGAGTGGGTGAGACGCGGCGTGGAAGAAGGCGACTTCTACATCCTCTCGCACACCGATCAGCGACCGTCGGTGGAAAAGCGCCACGACCGCATCCTGTCGGCGTTCGATCGCGCGGGGCAACTTGCGGGTGACGCATCGAAGGCGTCGTGAACGGCAACCGGGACCCGGCGCACGCCGGCCCCGGCCTGGCCGATGCCGGAAGCGTGCGATTGTCCAAGCGCGTGGCCGAACTCGGCGCTTGCTCGCGCCGTGAAGCCGACGAATTCATCGAGCGCGGCTGGGTGAGAGTGGACGGCGTGGTGGTCGGCAAACTCGGCAGCCGCGTCGCGCCGCAACAGCAGGTGGTGCTCGCGCGCGATGAGAGTGCAGCACCCCTGGAACGGGCCACCATCCTGCTCAACAAGCCCGCCGGCTACGTCTACGGCAGGACCGGGCACGGCCAGCATTCCGCAATCGCCCTGGTCTCGCCGCAGACGCGCTTCGCGGGCGATGACATGCGGGCGGTATTTTCGCAAGCGATGCTGCGCGGCCTGGCGGCGATCGAACTGGATGCCGATTCAACCGGCCTGCTGGTGCTGACACAGGAAGGCACTATCGCGCGCCGCCTCTGTGCCAGGGACAGCGACATAGAGCATGAATACCTGGTGAAGGTCGAAGGCACGCTGGACCCCGCGGCGCTCGCCAGCCTCAACTTCGGCCTGGCGCTGGATGGCAAGACCGTGGCGCGCGCCAAGGTGAGTTGGCAGAGCGAGCAGCAGTTGCGCTTCGCCACGCGGGAAGGGAACCCGGTTCAGGTGCGGCGCCTGTGCGCGCTGGTCAATCTGGTGGTGACCGGGCTGAAGCGGATTCGAATCGGGCGCATACCGCTCGGGCGCCTGCCCGAAGGTCAGTGGCGCCTGCTGGGGCCGAACGAACGGTTCTGAGGTCATCCGAGGCGCAGGGCCACCGCCTAAAAAATATCAATTGTAATAACTGATAATGTCGTAAATGTCCGCCGTTCGGCGCTGTGTCCGGATAAAAGTTTAAGAATATCGGACCGATCAGGCAGCCGCAGGCGCTGCCAGCCGCCGCTTCGTCGCGACTTCATACGCGATCAGCGCGATGCCCAGCGCCGCGCCGGCGAAGTTGAGCCACAGCACCAGCTGCGATACCTGATGGGGCAGCATCAGCATCACGCCGGCGGCGAAAAATATAACGCGCATCCGCAGGCCGATGATGCGCACCGCGTAACCGGTCATCGCGGCGCAGATGAGCCAGATGCCGAACAGCGAGGTCGCCATGACGATGATGATGTCGATGATGCTGCCCTTCAGCAGGATCGCCGGCGAATAGACGAACAGGAACGGCACGATGTAGGCGGTCCAGCCGAAGCGCATCGCGGTCCAGCCGGTCGCCATGGAGGGCGCGTTGGCGATCGCCGCGGCGACATAGGCGGCCGGGGCGACCGGGGGCGTGATCAGGGACATCATGCCGAAGTAAAGGATGAACAAGTGCGCCGCCAGCGGATCGATGCCGACCTTGACCAGCGCCGGCGCCACCAGGATGGCCAGCATCACGTACACCCCCAGGGTCGGCAGTCCCATGCCGAGGATGATGCTCACGATGGCTGCCAGCACCAGCAGCGCGAGCAGGTTTTCGCCGCCGAGGTTGACCAGGTAGGCAGCGAAGGCAAAGGCGAGCCCGCTCACCTGGAACAGTCCCATGATGAATCCGGCGGCCGCCGAGATGACGATGATCTCGCACACGCCCACGCCGGTTTCCACGATCGCATCCCAGATGTCCCTCGGCTTCATGCGCAGGCCGCCGTAGCCGACGACGAAGCCGAGCACCAGGATGATGCCCGCGGCATACATCGCGGCGAGTTCCGGTTCGGAATTGAGGAAGAACAGCGCACCGACCAGGACGATGAAGGGAATGATGAAAATCCAGCCGGCCGCGAGCACCTTGAACACCAGCGGAATCTTGTCTTCCTCGACCTTGCCGAATCCATGGCGGGCCGATTCCAGGTCGGCCTGTATGAACAGCGCCGCGTAGTACAGCACCGAGGGCAGGATGGCCGCGATGGCCACGTCCTTGTAGGGCAGTTGCAGGAAGTCCGCCATGACGAAGGCCACCGCGCCCATCACCGGCGGCATCAACTGCCCGCCGTTCGAGGCGCAGGCCTCGATTGCGGCCGCCAACTTGGCCGGCATCCCGGAGCGCTTCATCAGCGGAATGGTCACCACGCCCACGGCGACCGCGTTGGCCGCGGCGATGCCCGAGATCATGCCAAAGAGGCTCGATCCCACCACCGCAATCTTGGCCGCGCCGCCACGGTAGCGTCCCATCAGCGCAATCGCAATGTCGTTGAAAAAGTTGGAACCGTGAGAGCGCACCAGCAACTGTCCCATCAATACGAACGGAATCACCACGATCACGGTGATCTGCAGGATCAGGCCGAGCAGGCCGTTGTTGTCCAGGCCGAGGTAGACGAGCAGGTTGTCCCATTCGATCTTGTGAGTCTTCATCTGGCCGGGGAGCAGGTGGCCTATCAGCACGTAGGCGGCAATCACGAGCACGATGATCACCAGCGCGTAGCCGATGGTGCGGCGTACGCCTTCAAGGGTCAGGGCAACCAGCAGCGATCCCAGCGCGAGCGTGACTGGCGTGACCGAGCCCGCCATCGCCGTCAGTTCCGGAAACTTCACCGCGGTGTAGCCGCAGGTGAACAGGGAAACCGCAGCCAGTGCGATGTCGTACCAGGGCACGGCGAGCTTGTCGGTGTCGCGTCGCGCCGGAAAGCGAAGAAAAGTAAGCGCGAGGCAGATGCCATAGATGCCGGCGAGAAACTGCTCGGGAAACAGCACCAGTCCGACGGTGCGGAACAGGTCCAGCGACCAGGTGATGGATCCCAGGGTCAGGATCGCGGCAAGGATCGCCTGCGCGTGCTGGCTGTAGCGCGAACCGGTGGGCGCGCCGGGAGAAATTTCGGACATGTGCGGATTACCTCGTATAGCAGTGGGTCAGGCGGGGCCGGAATTTGTACATCGCGGCCTGCCGCGTTTTCTCAACATGGGCGAGCCCATTTCGGCGGAGCCTGTGGTCCTTCGACAAGCTCAGGACGAACGATAAGGGTATGTCACTCCCACGGCACTACCTTTGCACCATTGCCGATAGCAGGCTCGCGGTGCGTCTTCAGGCGCTGCGATTCACCCGCGCCAGATGCCGACTTCCTTGAAGTATTTGACTGCGCCCGGATGGTGCGGCAGGCGCGGTTGCACCTTGCCTGCATTGTCCGGAATGAACAGGTTGAAGTTGGGGTGGCCTTCCACCAGCGATTTCTTGTTGCGATGCACCGCCTTCACCAGTTCGTAGACGATGTCGTCGGCGACGTGCGAGCCTACTGCAATCACGACGTCGATGGTCTGCACCTTGGTCGGTTTATCGATACCGGCGATGTGCGGCGCCGGGTTGACGGTGCTGAAGTAATACTCCTTGCGCACCGACTGTAGCCGCGTTTCGCCGTCAGGCAGCGCATCCAGCGGCAGGTAACGCACACCGCCGACGCCGGCCGCGACCTCGGCCACCTTGGGTGCGCCCACGGCGAAGAAGAACACATCGAGCTTGCCCGACTTGAAGTCGTCCGCCGCGCGCACCACGTTGACCGCCGGAAATTTCTGCACGTCGTTGTAAGTGAGTCCGCCCGTGGCCAGCACTGCCGTCGAGTGCGGCAGATTGCCGGTCTGCTGTACCCAGTCGGAGGGCACGCGCTTGCCCTTCAGGTCGGCGACTTTCTGGATGTCGGAATCCTTGCGCACGAATGCGCCCATCTGGAATCCGTAAAGCGTGAAGGCGGTGCGCAGGTTCGGCTTTGCCTTGCCCTCCCAGTTGCGCACGCCCTGGTAGGCGTCAGCCGTTTCTCCGATGTCCAGTGAAAGAAAATCGGCCTTCTGGCCATTCACCGCGTCGAACATCGGCGCATCGCCGCCGAAGCCCAGCACGCGCACCTGCAGCTTGGTGTTGTCCTGCACCACCTTGGAGATGACGCTGTTCTGCGCATGCAGGATGGTGCCCGGGGGCAGGCTGGCGAAACCGATGGTGGCCTGGGCCGCAGCCTGTCCGGCGATGCCGGCCAGCAATGCTGCCAATCCCAGTTTTGCGAGAGTGCTGTGCATGTTGTTTCCTCCTCTAGATGAACGTGACTTAGCGCGACGTAGCGTGACTGCGCATGGCCGCGGATCATGACTGCGCGCACAGCATAGCCGGTTCGTTTGGAAGTGTGTGCGTACTGGTCCATAACTCCGCTTTAACTGATGTCCTGACCGCCACGGTAACCACGCCCAGACGCGGAACTAGTTCTCCTATGTGGCTGGGCGTTATCTGCCTCTTTTAACACTGACCAGATTTCTTAGAGCGGAAATATTCGCCCTTTTGGGGA
>SHXF01000056.1 GCA_009693435.1 Betaproteobacteria bacterium
CCGTAGCCGAATTCAAGGAACGCTACAATTGCCATTGGCGTCTCGAGAAGATGGGCTTCATGTCACCCCTTGAAGTCCGCCAGGCTTACGCCATGCGAAAGGCGGCCTGAGTTGCAAAAGCGTGTCCAGACAATCGGAAGCGGTACAAGATCGCCCGCGCCGAACGAGCCGTCGCCTATGCACAGCGCCGTGATACCCCCGTCGCCGTCCATCTGTTGCGCCAGCGCGTAACCCGCGGCCATCGGCGCCCAGCCGCCTATCATGGACGAAGCCGGCATCACGCCCTTGTCCGGCCAGGAACAATGGTGGAACACCTCGCGTCCGCCCAGCAGCGAGGCCGGTCCGCCCAGCAATTCGCGCAGGTGGTCTTCGACGGTGACCCCCTTGCCGAAAAATATCGGCCGCGAGCGGTACGAGGGGAACACCACGTCGCGCGCCTGCAGCGCGAGTCCCGCCACGCCGATCGCCTCCTGCCCGAGCGATGGATAGGTGTTGCCCAGCACCTCGCCCTTCTTGCGCAGGTCCATGCAGAACGCCTCGAACAGCCGCACACGCAGCATCATGCGGTAGAACTCGACAGCGCGGCTTTCGCTACCGGGCACTGTGCCCGGTGCGACGCGCGGCGCGTCGGCATCTGAAATATTCAGCATCGGATTTTCCTCATTCGAATTTGAGTTTCGCCTCGCTTGCCACCCTGGCAATGCGCGCCACCTCCGCCTTGACGCGGATGCCCAGTTCCTCGGGTGTCCCGGGCACCGGATCGGCCGACATGGCACTCAGGCGATCGCGCAGCTCAGGCTGCAGCAGCAGTTCGCGCACTTCGCGGTTGATGCGCGCAATGATGGGCGCGGGCGTGCCCGCCGGCGCGAACATCCCGGCCCAGGGCGCCAGTTCGACCGCGGGCATGCCGATTTCCTTGAACGACGACACCGTGGGAATCGCGATGGCGCGCTCGGGCGTGGTCACCGCCAGCGCAATCAGTTTGCCGGCCCGGATCTGCGGCAGGGAATTGGCGACGGTATCGAACAGCAGGTCGACGCGGCCGGCCAGCACCTCCTGCATCGCAGGCGCGCTGCCCTTGAGCGGCACATGAACCATGTCCAGGCCGGCCGCAGCCTTGAACATCTCCGCCGCAAAGTGCGATGAGCTGCCATTGCCGAACGATGCGTAGTTCAGCTTGCCCGGATTGGCCCTGCCGTGATCGATCAGCTGTTTGACCGTGGTGAATCCGGAGACGGGGTTGACCACCAGCACCAACGGAGAAATGTTGAGCAGCGTGATGGGCGCAAAATCGCGCAGCGGGTCGTAGGGCAGCTTTGGCCCGACGGTGCTGACCGCGTAAGTCATCTCGGCCGCGGCGCCCTGCATCAGCGTATAACCGTCGGGCGCCGCCTTGGCGACATACGCCGCCGAAATGGTGCCGCCCGCGCCAAGACGGTTTTCCACGATGACCGGCTGCCCCAGGCGGCTGCCGAGGCGTTCCGCGACAATGCGCGCCAGCACGTCGCCGAGACCACCCGCGGCGTAACCGACCATCAGCCTGATCGGCCGGTTGGGATAGTCCTGCTGCGCCATGGCCGGCGGCAGAGATAGCGCCGCGGCGAACGTCGCGAGCAAGGCGATCGCCGCAGGTCGCGAGAATGCGCTCATTGTTTCTCCTTGACTGTGCTCAAGCCACCCGGTCGTTCCAGTGCGCGAGCGGCTCGCCGGCCACCGGCGAGTGGAACACGCCCAGCCGGTTCATCCGGATGGAGCCGATATACGCCGTGCGCAGGTCGCTGCCGCCGAAGGTAATACTCGCCGGAAACTGCAGCGTTTCCCCCGAGGGATCCTCGAACACGCAATGGCATCGGCCTTCCGGGGTAATGATGTACAGGCCGTTGCGCGATACTTCGGTGACCCACAGGTTGCCGTCGGCGTCGAACGCAATGCCATCGACGATGGCGCGCGGGAAAAGTTGCTCGGGGCCATAGGTTTCGCCCGCGCCCAGCGACCCGTCCGCCGCGATCGGCATGCGCCGCACGCGGCCCTTGCCGCTTTCGGCGACATAGAGGTAACGCCCGGCGCGATCGACGCGCACCTCGTTGGCGAAGCAGATGCCCTCGGCGGCGACATGCAATTTCCCGTTGTCGTAGCGCAGGATGGAGCCGTCGGGAATCGACTTGTCGATCGCGTCGCGACGCGGCACGGTGTGCGTGGAAATGGTCAGCCAGATGCGCCCGAACGGATCGCGGTAGACGAAGTTGAGCGAGTCGAGCGGCTTGCCATCGACCTGATCGGCAAGCACCTGATGCCGTCCGTCGCGCTGCAGCCGGATGAATCTTCCGTGATCGATCTCGGCCACCAGCAGCGAGCCGTCTGCATCCAGCGCAATGCCGTTCGGCAGGCCCGGTATGGCGCCTATGGTCGACTGGCGCCCGTCACGCGCGATGCGTGTCGCTCCGCCCCGATCGTCCGACACCCACAAGGTGCCGTCGCGCTCGGCAATGATGCATTCCGGCCGGCTCAACGCTTCGCCGACAAAACCGATATCCGTTTTCGCGAGCCTGAATTCGCCTATGGCCATGGCGGTCATTCCTTTCACGTCAAGATGAATCGCCGCGCCAGCGCGCGTGCCGGCACTGCGTTCCGCGCTTCCATACGAGTTCAATGCTTGTGCAGGGAACGCCGCTCCGGTAAGGTCTGCCACAGCATCCGACCGACTGAGGAGAAGTTCATGCGCCGTTGTGCTGGAATTATAGGGGGCATCGTAGCGGCAGTCTGTATTGCTGCGTCCGCCGTGTCCGTTCAGGCACAAACGTTTCCCGCCAGGCCGGTGCGCCTGCTGATCGTGCAGGCGGCCGGCGGTTCGACCGACACCGTGGCGCGCGGCTACGCGGAGGAACTGCGCAAGCTATGGGGACAGGCGGTCGTTGTCGAGAACCGGCCCGGCGCATCCGGCGTCATCGGCACCGAGATGCTGGTCCGATCCGAACCCGATGGACACACGCTGCTGCTCGCCAGCAATGCGCAACTGGTGCACAACGCGGTGCTCGCAAAAAATCTGCCTTTCGACCTGGAGCGCGATCTCGCGCCGATATTCAATGCCGTTGAAGCGCCCACCGCACTCATCGTCCATCCCTCGGTCCCCGCCAACTCGATACGCGAATTGATTGCCCTTGCAAAAGCCAGTCCGGGAACGCTGAACAACGGCACGCCGGGCATCAACAGCGGCAGCCATATCGACAGCGAGCTGTTCAGCGCGCAGACCGGGATCAGGCTCTTCCATGTTCCCTACAAATCGGGCACCGATTCGAACCGCGCGCTCTTTTCCGGCGACGTTCAGGTGGGGTTCAGCGTCGTCGCGCTCGCCCTGCCCGGCATTCGCGACGGCCGCCTGCGAGCGCTGGGCATCGCCTCGAACGAACGCTCGCCGGTGCTGCCCAATGTGCCCACATTCGCGGAAGCGGGCTATGGCGAGATACGGCTGCTCGGCAACTATTGGGGATTCGTCGCGACCGCCAGAACGCCGAAGGCTTTGGTGGACAAGATCGCTGCCGACCTTGCGGCGATTTCCACCCAGGCGGCATTCCGCGACAAATTCATCACCGGCATCGGATTCCAGAGTCCGGCGGAAATGCCGGCCGCGTTCGCCGAACGCATGCGCAAGGACCGCGCGCAGCTGGTCGACGTGGCCAAAAGCGCCGGGCTGAAAGGCAGCTGAAGCAGGCACTGAAGCCTGGCGGATTTCAGACTCGGTCACGGGAACACGCACCGACCAGCAGCAGGGCTTCAGAAATCAATTCTGGGTGATGCCGTTGTCCTTGATGATCTTCGCCCAGACGCCTAGTTCCTGTTTGAGAATGGCGGTCAATCCTTCCGGCGTCGAACCTTCGCCCTGGAAGCCCTGGCGGTCAAATTGCGCGCGCACCTCGGGCCGCTGCACCACCTGGTTCAACTCGATCGAGAGGCGATTGACGATCTCCCTGGGCAGGTTTTTCGGCCCGAACACGCCAGCCCAGGTGGTGACGGTTACACCGGGCAGGCCCGCCTCGGCAATGGTCGGCACATCCGGGACCACGGGGCTGCGTCGCGGCAGGATGATGGCCAGCATGCGCAGCCTGCCGTCTTTTACCTGCCCCAATCCGGCGGAAATCGGCGCAATGCCCAACTGCACCCGGCCGGCGACCAGATCGGGCATCGCCTGTGCCGCCCCCTTGTACGGCACCCGGACCATGGCGATCCCGGCCGAGTTCAACAACTGCGCGGCGGCGATCACATCGCCGATGGTGCTGGTCGCGTAATTCAGCTTGTTTGGATTCGCTCGCGCATAGGCGACCAGGTCGGCGATCGATGTCGCCGGCGATTCCGGGTGCGCGTAGATGGCGAGGGTGATGCGGCCGACAAAGGACACGGGGGTGAAATCCGTGACTGTGTCGTACGCAAGGTTCTTGTTCAGCAGCGGCGCACCCACCACCGACGTGTTGTTCGCGAAGAACAGGGTGTAGCCGTCGGCCGGGGCGGCAAGCACCGCCTGGGCTGCGATCGCGCCGTCAGCGCCGGGCCGGTTTTCTATCACCACGGGCTGGCCCAGCGACTGTGACAGCGACTGTCCCACAATCCGGGCGGTGTTATCCAGCGGACCGCCGGCGAGCAGTGGCACCACCAGACGTATCGGCTTGACTGGATACTGCGCGCCGGCCGAACCGGCCGCCGACGCCAGCGCGAAGGCGAGCAAAACTCTGCGCAATACGCCGCTCATTCTTCGTCTCCGAATCGTGATGTCATTGCTTTCCGCGGCCCGGTGCGCCCAGCGCCTGCCAATATTCCAGGATGCCCACCATCCCGGCGAACCTCACCAGCAGGAACGGGTGCAGGCCGAGGTAGTACAGCTTGAGCAGGTTGCGTGTGGTGAGCGCGTCGAGTTCCTCCGCGCTCAAGCTGTAGTTCCCGAGAAACCACGCAGGGTCGCTGTCCAGTTTCTGCACCAGTTCCTTCTGCCTGATCATGTCGCTTGCAACCACATTCAGAGCGGTGGTGAGGTGGCGCGACTCTTCCACGAAGCAGCGCAGGGTTTCTTCCGGCTTTGCCATCTCAGAACTCCCAGTACGCATAGCCCAGGCCGATGTGCCACAGCCTGACGTATTCGACGACCGTCGCCTTGCTCTCGCCGACCATGCCCGCGGCAATGATCCAGTTGACGAGTTCGCCATTCCCCCGGTGCAGCAGCTCGTCGGGGGAGTACTCCGCAAGCCTGCTGCTCTCCCCCCTGGCCATCAGCGACAGGACGTGAGCGTCGAATACCTCGTCGACATCGCCGTAATGCGGTGTGCCCGGGTAATGGGACATGCCCCCAGTCGCCAGCACCAGAACCCTGCTTTCGGATTCGTCGATGATCTCCCTGATCGCCTGTCCCAGCCGATAACAGCGCCGCGGGTAAGGCAGGGGCGGGACATAGCCGTTGGTGAGCATCAGGATGATGGACTTGTCCGCAGCCGGATTGAGGAAGTTCTGCGTCAGCACCAATTCACCGTCCATGGTGCCATTGGTGGTGAAGGGAATGTCGAAGTCCCGCGCCAGCAGTCCCTTGAGGAGTTTCACGCTGAGATCGGTGTTGACGTTGTAGAGGTAGGGCTTGTCGCTTTCCCACGCGGCCATATGCTGTGGAATGCCGCTGGGGGCGGACTGGTAAGACGTCTTGCCCTCGTACCTTCGGTAGCTCGCGCCGGTGATTTTTTCGATCTCCGCGGGATCCATGACGCCGCTACCCCCGGCTTCCCTGCCGACGAACAGCGCGAAGGGTGGATAGCAGCGGAAATCGAAGTTGACGAAGTGATCGTCGTGAATGATGAGGATGGTGTCGGCGCCCGACTGGTCGACCTGTTTCCTCAGGACAGCCATCGCCTCCCTGCCCTTTTGCACTTTGCGCCGGTATTCCTCGTCCTCCGCCGGCCGCGTGAACAATTGCAGATGCGAATGTGGCGCGGCGACTGCTCCAACCAGCGGCATGGTGTTGCTCCTTCGAAAAAATCCGGCAGCGCCCGGTGTACTGTCCGACACCGGATTCGCAAGCCGCGGCGCGACGAACGCGCCCTCGCCCGCGTGTGACTCTATGGGTAAGCCTATGGGTAGCCTGTGGGTAGCCTGTGGGTAGCCATGGGTAGCCCACGGGTAGCCTACGGGTAGCTCTTGCCCCCCGAAAGCCCGGCCTCCATCAGCCGCGCCCATTCGCGATAGGGCGCGTGCAGGCCGACTTCGTTGAACATGTCGTAGCGCCCCCGCGCGCTGGTGAGCGGCGAGATGCCCAGGGTGCGGGCATCGTCATCGGCGCCCTGTTGCAGCGCCGTGGTGCCGCGCGAATAACCCTGCATGAACGACAGCGGCTGCGCGCCGAATCCGTTCTGGCATTCTTCGTAAATCACCGAGTCATCCGGCGTGGCGAGCCCGCCGGGGTTGAAAAAATCCTCGAACTGGCGCAGCCGCCAGGCGCGCAAATCGGGTCGCTCGCCGATCGGGGCAAGGCAGTAACCGCGCATCTCGGTGCGGTCCACGGCCAGCGGCAGATAAAGGCGCAGCATCAGCGCCGAACCGTCGGCGATCTGCATATTGGGAAACAGCGCGGTCTGGCGCAGCTTCAGCATCCACTCGGCGCGCACATTGCCCACGCGCGCGCGGACTTCGTCGAGGAGCGGATAGATCTGCCGCTTCTGCGGCTCCGGCTGGTCCAGCCAGCCGTTGGAATGGCCGTAGGGAAAAGAAAAATTGCCGGCGTTCGCCTCCCCCCGCTTCGTCCAGTCGTACTGCTGGGCGGCCTGATGGCCTTCGCCGCTGCGGCGGCGCGTCTGCACGTCCATGAAACTGGAATGGGTCGAAGTCAGGTGATAGGCGTCCAGCCCGTTGTCCAGTTGCAGCTTCCAGTTGCCGCGGTAGGTGTAGGCAACCCGACCCGGCACGAACTCCATGCCTTGCGGTCCCTGATCCATGGCGAGATCGATGAAAAAACGCATGTCGCCGAGAAACGCGTCGAGTGAGGGCACGTCCGCGGAAAGGCTGCCGAACATGATCCCCTTGTAGGCGGCAACGCGCGCCAGTGGCAGCAGATTGTGATCTTCGCTGTCGAAGCCTGCCGGATAGGCGCCGGTGCCGCGATCCTTGATGTCGATATTCTTGCCGCCCGAATCATAGGCCCAGCCGTGATAGGCACAGACATGGTATTTCGCGTTGCCCTGCTCGGCGCGGCAGACGCGCGCGCCCTTGTGCCGGCAGACGTTGATGAATGCGCCTATGCCGCCGTCGGCTTTGCGCGTCACCAGCACCGGCGTGCGGCCGATGCTGGCGGTGATGAAATCGTTGGCCTTGGGAATCTGCGATTCGATGCCGAGGAACACCCAGGTACGCTCGAAAATGAATCGCATTTCCAGCTCGAACAACGCGGGATCCGCGTACACGTCGCGGTGCACGCGGAATACGCCTTCCGCAGGCCGGTCGTCCACGTACAGGCCGATATTTTTCAGGTCCATTGCGTACTCCTGTTCAGATAGCACCGGCCCGGTCGCGGCTCAATCAATGTGCTTGATATTGGCCCGCTTCCTCACCGACTCCCATTTTTCCATTTCGCTGTAGACCATGCCCGTGAGTTCTTCGGAGGTGCTGCTGGTCGCCTCGAGGAGCCTGTTGCGCATGCTCTCGCGTATGTCCGGCAATTTAACGACCCGACCTATCTCGGCTTCGAGCCGCTTCACGAGTTCCATGGGCGTGCCGGCTTTCGCAAACAGTCCCATCCAGTACTGCAGTTCCAGTTCGGGGAAGCCGAGTTCGGTCATGGTAGGGATTTCGGGAAAGGCGGGCTGGCGCGCCGGCGACGTGACCGCCAACGCGCGCACGCGTCCTCCGCGAATGGCGCCCAGCGCGGGCCCGGTATCGACGACCGTCAGGACCACATCGCCGGCCATCACGGCGGCGACCGCCTCGTTGGATCCCTTGTACTGGATGAATTCCATGGGCCCTATCTCGAGACGCTGCTTGAGCAACATTATGGGCAGACCGAATGACGGCCCGGTGGCTGAATAGTTTGCCTTGCCCGGATTGGCGTTCAGGTACTGGGCCAAGTCCTTCATCGAGCGTATGGGAAGCGCGGCATCGACCACCAGCAGCAGGGGGAAGACACTGACCAGTGATATGGGCGTGAAATCCCTGGGCGAAAAACCGAGCTTCTGGTACATGACCGGATTGATGGTCATGGTTCCGCTGGGCGCCATGAACAGCATATGCCCGTCCGCCGGCGCACGGATGACGGCCTCGGCCGCGATCACATTATTGCCTCCGACGCGATTTTCCACGATGACCGGCTGCCCCAGGCTCTCGGAGAGTTTCGGGGCAATCATGCGCGCGATCACGTCGGTGCCACCGCCTGCCGCCAACCCCACAATGATGCGGATGGGACGGTTGGGGAAGCTGCCCTGGGCGTTGGCCGTCAACGCGATGCCGACTGCGCTGGCGGCCATCAACAGGGCCGCCAGCGTTGCTGCGGGAAATCGCCTGCTCATCGCTTTCTCCTCGACGCGGAACAAGTACTGCGTGGTCTTGCTTTGCAATCAGGTGCGACCCGTATCGGCTATCAACCGATGACATGACCGCACCGGCAGTCTACAACTCGATGATGCGCTGCGGCGTCCGGTGCAGGCACTCGCCGGGGCCATCCGGCCCGATCAGGTAGTTGTCGCAGATTACCGCGAAGATGCGCTCGTTTCCGTACCCGGGATGCGCGACGAAGTTCATGTTCTCTTCTATCGTCATCGGCTCGTCCGGCCGCAACAGCGGCCGCTCCACCAGATCATAGCCCTGTCCGTGGCTGTGCAGCCGCCGCTCCTCGGGCAGGCCGCGCGCGCGCATGAAAGCGTTATGCGCGGCGAACGCCTCTGCCGCCGGCGTACCCGGCTTGAGCGCTTTCAGGGTGTGCTGCTGTGCTTCCAGCATCGTGCCGAAGGCATCGACCAGTTCCTGCGACGGTTTGCCGAGCACATAAGTGCGCATGATCTCGGTGTAAAAACCGCCCGGGCCGTTGTTCTCGACCAGCAAGGTGTAGGTGTCGCCTTCGCGCAACTGCCTCCCCTGCTGGGTGCGGGTGCGCAGGCCGGCGGCGCGGCCCGGTGGCGCCGATGAGCCGAGGAAAATGCCCTGGTCGCTGCCCGCCAGGTGGCCGAGGTACTCGGCGTAGGCGGACACTTCGAATTCACGCATGCCGGGGCGGATGTGGGCGCCAACCCTGGCGATGATGTCGTCCTGCATCGCCGCGGCGCGGCGTATCAGGACGATTTCCTCGGGGCTCTTGATCGCCTTGAGGCGGTCGATGGCGTCGGTGGCATCGACCACGTTCACTTTTGCGTCCGCCAGCAGGGTCCTGAGCGGCATGCAAAACCCGTAGTACATGCCGGTCTGTCCGACCAGGCCGACTGTGGTGCAACCCGCCTTTTTCAGCTCGCCTGCAACGAGTTCAGCGTCCTGGCCGCTGGTGTAGCGGGTGGACCAGAGGTGGCTGGGCGTGGTGAGACGCCTGCCGATACCGCGGTACGCCGGGTCCTTGCCGTCCAGGCTGGTGTTGCCGCCCGTCGGGCCGTGCTCAACCACGGTCATCTCCCCTTCCAGCGGAAAGATTACGGTGCGCGGATTGCCGCTGGTTGAAGGCTGGTCGGCGAACCAGCGGAAATACCCGCCCGCCGGATTCGCCGATCCGCCTATGACCAGGGCAGCGATGCCCTGCTCGCGCATGGTTGCCCGCGCCGCCGTCCAGCGGCGCGCGAGTTCCGCGTCCGAAACCGGATTGCAGATCCGCTCATCGCCGGACTGCATGCGTGTCTCCATGCGTTTCTCCTCTGGCTCCCTGACAGTCCGCCCGGCGTGGCCGGGCTATTTCGCCATTTGTGCCAGCCGGGCTCGCCAGCGCTCTGCGATATCCGGATTCTTGCAATGCAGCGGCAGCTCGCCGCGCAGCACGCGCGTGATGTTCTCCAGTGCCGCCGGAATGAAGGATCCGTACACATCGCGCGTGTGCCCGACCATGTGCGGCGTGAGAATCACGTTATCGAGGGTGCGCAGCGGGCTGTCCGCAGGCAGCGGTTCGACGACGAACGTGTCGAGCGCGGCGCCTGCGATTTTCTTGTCCCGCAGCGCGCGGTACAGCGCCGCCTCGTCGATCGCCTCGCCGCGCGAGGTGTTGATCAGGTAGGCGTCGGGTTTCATCAGCGCGAGTTCGCGCTCGCCTATCATGCCGCGCGATTCCGCGGTGATGGCCACCAGCACGCTCACGATGTCGCTCTGACGCAACAACGTATCCAGGTCGACCATGGCGACGCCGGGCGGGACGGCATCGGGTTTCACATAGGGATCGAAGGCCACGATGTTCACGCTCCAGCCCGCCAGGCGCTCGACGACGCCGCGCGCGATCCGGCCCAGCCCCACCAGGCCGATGGTGCGGTTGCGCATCATGCGCGACCACATCGCCGGGGTCGGAGGCGGACGCTGCAGCGCGCCCTTCATCACCGCCTCCGCCGCGCTCGGCCGGAACATCATCATCAGCATCAGCATCACCGTGGCCTCCGCCATGCCGAGAAAATTTTCCGGTGTGGCGCCGTGGCCGACAATGATGCCCAGTTCATCGGCGGCCACCAGATCGACGGTCTCCAGCCCGATGGTGGGATTGATGATGCCGCGCAGCCGTTTTGCAAAGGTCATGATCTCGCGCGTGGCCACGTTGCGGCTGGAGAACATCGCCACTTCGGTGCGGCCGAACAATTCGTTCCAGCGCTCGCGCGGGAATACGACCTTCTGCCCCGGCTTTGATTCCGGCCCGCGGATCACCTCGATGCCGCGCTTCTGCAACTCGCGCGTGATCCCGTCGAACACCTCGATCAACATGTGATCCTGACTGATGAAGACGGTGCGGCCTGGGTATTGCTGGAGTTCAGTGCTCATCTGGATCTTCCTCGCATTCTGTAGTTCGGTGCCGCCATTTGTAGTTCGGTGCCGCCATTGCACGCTGCCGATCAGCGCTGTGATTCGACCTTGATGCCGGCTATCTTCACCACCCTGCCCCACTTCTCGTATTCACCCTGCATCTGGGCGCGCATCTCCTCCGATCAGACGCGTCCGCATGAACCCGCCTTGATTCCCGCTCCGCCGGCGGCTGCCGGCCCGATCGCCTGGCCGACTGCCCGGCCGACTGCCCGGCTGACTACCCGGCTGACTGCGGGTCAGATGCAATAGATGTCCACCATGCTGGGCAGGTAGTCGTTCTGAATGATGGTTTTCTTCTTTGCGATCTTCCAGTCGCCGCCGCGCTGCTCCAGCAGGTAGTGCGCGCGGCCGAAGAACAGGTACGATTTCTTGTGGCGCGGATCGAAGACGTGGCTGGTCCAGGTGCTGCGCATCGGTATCGTTCGTTCGTCCGCCACACCGTCGAGCCGCACGTTGGCAAGCAGGTGCGCGGTGCGCCGCAACGGGAACGAGGCGGGCGAGCGGCCGGAACGGATGCGCACCAGCCGGTCTTCCAGGCCGGCACGATTGGCGTAGTAGATGTGGGACAGTTGCGCCTGCGGATCGCTGGTCAGCGTCTCTTCGGTCAGCCACGTCGGCACCCAGTATTCGCAATCCTCGGCGTACAGGGCCAGCCAGTCGTCCCAGCGCTGCTCGTCCAGGCAGCAGGCCTCGCGTTCGAGCACGTCCCGGCCCGCGGCCAGCAGCCGCGCGTTATCGGCCAACAGCCGCTTGTTATCGCCCAGCAGCCGCTCGTTATCGGCCAGCAGCCGCTCGTCGACGGCTGGCTGTGGCGCGCTATCCTGCGTCGGCGCTGCGCTGTGATCACCCATCGTAGGGCCGCTTTCCCGACACGCCCGCCTGCATCAGCCGCGCCCATTCCCGGTAAGGCGGATGGAAGCAGGTCTCGGACTGGATATCGAACGGACCCTGCATGCTCTGCACGGGCGTGATGCCCAGTTGCGCCGCCAACTCGCTTTGGCCCGCCTGCAATGCGGTCATGCCGCGCGCATGGCCCTGCAGCCACTCGAGCGGCGTGGCCTGGAATCCGACCTGGCTGTCTTCGTAGACCACCGTGTCGTCGGGCGTCGCGAAACCGCTGACGTTGAAGAAATCCTCGAATTGCCGCAGCCGCCAGGCACGCACCTCCCTCGCCTCGCCAATCGGCGCGAGGCAGTACACGCGCATCTCCGTCTTGTCCACCGCCAGAGGCCGAAACACGCGCAGCAGCAGCGACGTTGAGTCGGCGATCTGCATGTTCGGAAAAATGACGGTATTGCGCATCTTGAGCATCCAGTCCGCATGCAGGTCGCCCAGCCGCGCACGCACCTCGTCTATGCTCGAATAGACGGGGCGCTTGGTTGACTCCGCCTGATTGAGCCAGAACACGGAATGGCCGTTACGAAAGCCGAACATCCCGCCTTCCTGTGAAAACCGTTTCTGCCAGTCGAATTGCCGCGCTTCCTGATGGCCCTCGCCGGCGCGGCGGCGGTCCTGCACCGCCATGAAGCTGGTATGGGTCGAAGTAAGGTGGTAGGAGTCGACGCCATTGTCCATCTGCAGCTTCCAGTTGGCATCGTAGGTGTAGGTGATTCTGCCTGGAACGAATTCCATGCCCTGCGGCCCCTGCTGCATGGCGAGGTCGATGAAGAAACGCATGTCGCCGAGAAACGCCTCCAGCGGCGGCACCTCCCGGCTCAGGCTGCCGAACAGCAGCCCGCGGTAATTTTCGAGCCGCGCCAACGGCACCAGATTGTGGTCATCGGACTCGAAGGCCGGCGTATAGGCGCCGGCCTTGCGGTCCTTGATGTCGACGTTCTTGCCGGCTGAATCGTAGGCCCAGCCGTGGTAGTTGCAGACGTGATATCTGGCATTGCCGGACTCCACCCGGGACAGGGAGGTTCCCTTGTGACGGCAGACGTTGAGAAACGCACCGATCCCGCCCTTGGCGTCGCGGGCCACCAGCACCGAATTGCGGCCGATGGCGGTGGTGATGAAGTCATGGGGCTCGGGCAACTGCGAGTCCAGCCCGAGAAACACCCAGGTGCGCTCGAATATGTATTTCTGCTCCAGTTCGAACAATTCCGGGTCGGCAAAGATGTCGCGGTGAAGACGGAACACGCCATCGTCCGGCCGGTCATCGACATACAGTTTGATGTCTTTCATGTCCATGCTGTTCTCCTTGCTTTCTGGCCCGGGCTGGCAGCGGATTGCGTGGCCGCGATGTTTGCGTGCAGGCGCGGTTCCGCGTTACTGGATCACGTCCGGCTGCTCGGCCAGCAACTTGTCGGCGAGCGGCTTCATACTGTACCAGCCGGCGGCGTGCGAGCCGACCTGGCGCGCGGCCAGGGTCGCGGTGGCATCGTCTATCACCACCGGCTTGCCGGCGGCATGGGCCAGCAGCGTCTGCTCGCAGGCGCGTTCCATGCGAACGAACCACCAGGCCGCCTCGTCCACGCTGTGCCCGACCGTGATGAGGCCATGATTGCGGCAGATCACGGCTTTGTGCGGACCCAGCGCCCGGGCGATGATATCGCCCTCCTCGAGTTCCACCGCGACGCCGCCGTAGCCATCGTACAGGCCATGGTCCTTGTAGAAGGAGCAGGTCTCCTGCGATATCGGCTCGAGCAACCTGCCCAACGCGGAAAAGGTGACGCCGTAGCGCGAGTGCGCGTGCGCCGCGGACACGACATCAGGCCGCGCCGCGTGGATGCGCGAATGAATGGCGAACGCCGCGGCGTTGACCGGATGACGTCCTTCGATGACCTTGCCGGCATCATTGACCAGAACCAGGTTGGAGGCACGGATCGCGCTGAAATGCACGCCGAGCGGGTTGACCCAGAAGTGGTCATTGAGGATGGGATCGCGACAGGTGATATGGCCGCCGATTCCCCAATCGAAGCCGTAATGCGCGAAGACGCGGAATGCGATCGCCAGCCGCTGCTTGCGGTGATGGCGCTCCTCTTCCTGGGTGGCGAAAGCCGGCGGCGTCGGCCACTTTAACGTCTGGCCTTCCGCCAAGAGCGCGAGGCCTGCAGTGTTTTCATTCGATCCCACGGTGGCAACTCCTCGGATAGAAACGGCAGTGCGCGAACCGCCCCGGAAAACCCCCGCGGCAATCCACAGGATAGCAGTCCATGCCATCGGGTAACCGACGCGACCGGAGTTTCTTCAGGTGCGGGTACCGGCCGCGAAGTACCCACCTGCAAGCTGGCCGGTGCTAGCTACCGGTCAGAGCTACCGGCCAGAGCTACCGGCCAGCTTGCAGCTTAAGTCTAGGCAAGGGAGAATGGTTCATCAAGCTCGACCGGGCTGATCGACCATCGCGGACTGAATTTCGTCGGCGCATGATTTTCCGGGCGCACAGGGTTCGCGCCTGTTCATTCTCTTCAACTGGAGGACAAGATGGCAAAAACAATCGAACTGGCTGCAAAGGACGGACACAAATTCGCCGCCTACGTCGCCGAGCCTGACGGCACGCCGCGCGGTGCGATCGTCGTCGTACAGGAGATTTTCGGCTGCAATGCGCACATCAAGGAAGTGGCCGACGGCTTTGCCAAAGACGGCTATCTCGCCATCGCGCCGCATTTTTTCGACCGCTTCGAGCGCGGCTTCGACCACGGTTACACGCAAGCCGACATCGACGCCGGCCGCACCATCGCAATGAAAACGAACTGGGACAACACCATGGCCGATGCCCAGGCCGCCGTGGACCATGTCAAATCCGCCGGCAAGGTCGCGGTTGTCGGCTATTGCTGGGGCGGCACGAACGCCTGGCTGGCCGCGGCGCGACTGACCGGCATTGCCGCGAGCAGCCCGTACTACGGCGGGGGCGTGGCCGGTTTTGTCGGTGAGAAACCGAAGGTGCCGGTGATGGCGCACTGGGGTGAAACCGATCACGCGATTCCCCTGACCGATGTCAAGAAGGTCACCGACGCGCACCCGGAAATCACCTCGTACACTTATCCCGCAGGGCACGGTTTCACTTGCGACCACCGCGGTTCGTACCACGCCGAGTCCTCCAAGCTGGCGCGCGAGCGCACGCTGGAGTTTTTCCGCAAGCACGTCGGCTGATCCCGCAACACGGGCAACCGCTCCGGATGAAGGGGGAGCGGTTGGCCGGCGTGCGCGGCGGCATGCCCGCGTCAGGGCGGTTGCGCTACAGGTTCGGCTACACTAAGCCGGATCGAATTCAGGAGTGAACGCCATGGAATCCCTTGATCGCGCCGCCGTCGAGGATCTGGTCGTCGCGCACCGCGTGCTCGCAAAGCAATCCATACTGGATGCCTTCGGCCACGCCAGTGTTCGCAGTCCTTCAAACCCGGGCCGGTTCCTGCTTCCCCGTTCCGTGGCTCCCGAGCTGGTGAGCGCCGAAGACATCATGGAACACGACCTCGACGGCGTGCCGGTGGATCCGCAGGGCCGCAAACCTTTCCTTGAGCGCTTCATCCATTCTTCCATCTACAAGGCACATCCGGAAGTGGGCGCCGTGGTGCACAGCCATTCGACCGGCGTGATCCCCTTCAGCGTGTCGACCACGCCGATGCGACCGATATTCGTTCTTGGCGCTTTTCTGTCGGGCGGCGTGCCGGTCTTCGATACGCGCAGCCTGGGGGGCGGCTCGGACATGCTGATTACCAACGCCGGCATGGGCGACGCGATGGCGAGCCATCTCGGCCGCCGGCCCGCGCTGCTATTGCGCGGTCACGGCTCGGTGGTCGCCGCACCCAACATTCAGCTTGCGGTTTTTCGCGTCATCTATCTCGATACCAACGCGCGCCTGCAAAGCCAGGCGATTGCGCTCGGCGGAGAGGTGACCTACCTGAACCCCGAGGAAGCGGAAAAACTCGACGGCGCCGCCGCGGCCAACGTCAGCCGTCCTTGGGAACTCTGGAAGAAGCAGGTGCTGGGGTAGGACCGGAGCGGGCAGCCACGACCTGATCGGAAGCCCGCTCAGCGCTTCCTGCGTTCCTCGATTTCCCGGCGTATGCGCTCGATCTCCATCCACCTGGCTTCCGCCGTGCCCCATGCCGGTCGTCCGGCCGGCGCTGCTTGCCGCGTGGCTATCGGCGATTCTCGCAAGCGCTCGAGATCCTGGCGCTGTTCCTCTTGGCGCTTTTCCAGTTCCCGGACCGCAGCCTCGTGCCGCGCCACGGCGCGTTCGGCCGCGAGCGGAATGGTGCGCTCGGGCAATCCTGCCATGGCGAGGTATTCATCGATGCGGTCCCAGACGCTGTCCCAGCCATCGTCCCGCGAAAACTCGTTGATCAGGGGCAAATTGAGCGCGCTGTAGATCGGGGTCCAATGCTCCTCTTCGCCCTGCCGGCGACGCACCGAGAGTTTCGGATTGAACTGATACCAGCCCTGGGCAACGCGCGTGAAGAGCGAGCGGTTGTAGGCGTAGTCGCGCTTGATTTCGTTCCGCGCCAGCACGCCGGAGAGATGCTGGCGCTTGTTGCGCTCGGGACGCACCACGTTTGCGGGAAGATGCTGCCACGCTTCAAGAATTGCCTTCGTTTCGAAGGCGCCCAGCGAGCGACGCTGCCAATGCGTGAAACGCGACTTGAACAGGGTCCAGAGTGTCTGAAACAGAAAGTATTCGGACAGGTGCCGGTCTATGCGCACCAGTCTCTCGCCGGTGTTGACGTCGATGCTGGCCGGCGCCAGCAGTTCGTAGAGCGCGGCAAGCGGGCCGCGGGCAAACGCCGGGTCGCGAAAGGCCTCGCGCAGCGCCCAGTGCAAGGCATTGCCGCCGTACTGGTCGACCGCTTCCCGATCCGCGCCGCGCTCGAGCAGCGCTTCCACCAGCGGCACGTTACCGGCCGCGGCCGCGGCCATCAGCGGCGTCTGGTTCATTTGAAGGCGGTGCTCGACGCCATGCTGCTCGCACTGGCGCAGGATGTCCTTGTAGCGGTTGCCGAAATACGGGACAAAGGTCTTGCGCCCCAGTGTTGCGCGCAACCGCCCGAAGTTTTCCGCCGGGTCGAACCGCGCCTCCTCCACGAGCCACGCGGCCAGTACCGGCTCGTCATGGCAGGTGGCGTAATCGTAGAGTTGCTGCTTCATCTTGCCGCCCGGCGCCTGTTCGCGAAACACCTTGAGCAGCAGTTCACGGATCCTGGCTTCGTCGAACACCGGCCAGGGGACCGGCGTCTGCTTCAGGATGGTGCGCCGGATGGCTTCCGCCTGTTCTTGCTTGCCCTGCAGTTCGAGCTTGCGCGCCTCCTTCTGCCATTCTTCCAGGGTCGACTGCTGCGCTTGCACCCTGACTTCACCTAGCGCCATGTCGAGCAGGCCGAAAAGCGGGTGTCCGGTATCCGATTCGATGACGTACAGGTTCCTGATCGCGCGCGTCAGCGCGACGTAGAGCGCATTGACGAAAAACTTGTAGACCTCCAGCGACTTGTCGCTCTTGTCCCTGGCCCGCCGGTAATCCAGCGTATCGGCAACCAGATCGTCGCTGGTCACACCTTCGACAATGTCGGCGAACTCGGCCCGATGATCGGAGACAAAGCGGTACAGAACGATGTTCTCGTATTCCAGCCCCTTGGCTTCATGGATGGAAAAAAGGAGCGGTGTAGCAAAATGCTTTCTCGCCGCCGCCTTGTCCTCATCGCGCATTACCAGCACGGCGAACTGGGTGGACTGGCGGATTTTCTGGTCGAGTTCGCGTTTCGTCGCGTCCTTGTCCGGCATCAGCGCGACCTGCCCGCCACCATCATCGCTTCCACCGCCCACCGCCTGCACCAGGAAGTTGCTTTCGCGATCGATCGAACCGAAGCGGCGCTGCTTGATTTTCAGCAACCGGTTGGCGACTCTTGTCGCTTCCGGGCCGTTGCGAAAATTGGCCGACAGCACCCGCAATTCCTGTCGCTCGGCCAGTTCCGGATCGCTCCAGAAGAGGCTCTTAACCTGCGCCCAGGAGAAGAAGTTGGGGTGAACGATCTGGTTGGAATCGCCGCATAGCAGGAATTGGCCGGGATGCTTGAGGGTTTTCAATACCAGCGCGAGCTGGACGGTTGTAATGTCCTGCACCTCATCGATCACGACAAAGTCGTAGCGAGGCGCGGCCAGCGCATGCCATTCCCGGGCGACCAGGTTCAGATCGTAGAGATGGCTCTCGGCAAGCCAGGCCCGGTATTTCTCGAACAGGGCGTAGAGTTGCTCGCGCTGATTTTCGGGAAAGATGGACTGGCGCACGCCCAAGGTCCGGTAGTCCTCCAGCGACAGCACGCCGCCGGCCCCGGCGGCAATGACGCCGCGGATCTCCTCGAACACCTGGTGAGGGTCGAGATCCCTGAATGCCTGCCGCATCCGCGCAAACCAGCCGGCAAAGTCGCGCCAGCCGGCTTCCCGTCCCGCCGGCACGCGTATGGATTCGACGAACTCGCGGTAGGACAGGAATACCGCCTCCTGCCCGGGATGCTCGAAGCCGTGGGCATAGTAGAGATCGCGGGCGCTTTGCGCGAGATAGGCAGAGTGGGTGACGTAGAGCACTTCTCCTTCCACGTGCTTGAGCTTCTCCAGAGTCAACGCCGTCTTGCCGCTGCCGGCGCTGCCGACCACGATCAGGGGCGGTGGCTGGCGATACACGGCCTCCTGCATGTCGTCGAAGGAAATCGGCTTGTCGAGCAGGTGGATCGCGCTGCGCTGCGGATGCAGGTAGCGCACCTCCTGCGCCTCCTTGATGGCCTCCGGCGCATCGGCATCGGCGATTCTCGCTTCATCGATCACCGCGCCACGCAGAAAGCGTGACTTGTCGTAATCGTGATTGGCAATCACTTCCAGCATCAGTGCGCAGACTTCGTCCCCGTGCCGGACCAGGGAAAACAGCAGCCGGTCGGCATCATTAAGCTTGGCGCGGTAGAACTTGCCGTGGCCGTGATTGGCGAGCTTCTTCACCTGGGCAGCGCGGAAGTCGTGGCGGGCGATGGCGTCCGTCACCTTGCGATATTCCGTCTTCACCCGGGAAGGATCGAGGCCGATGTATTCGAGTATTTTCATCTGGAGTTGTTCGGCAGCGGTGCCCGGTTCAAGGCTGGGTTCAAGGCTGAAGCGCCTACTCATTATCGCGGATTTTCGCCTGCGTTATGGTGACGCCCGGTTCATGGGCGGCAGCGCCATGCGGTCAATAACGGACATTTTTTGCGGAGCCGATCCGTTCTTGAGCATGCCGCCGCTCGACAGCTCCAATTAACGGCACATCAGCTTGAATCGCACCCCTTGGCCATTGAATGCCCCTTCGTCCCATCTTTTTCGGTAAGCTTCCTTCCCCCGCCGTGCCATCGGCATTGATCAATCGATCAATCTGGACATTGCCGCTGGGCGCAGGGAACATACGGAACAGCGTTTTCATCGGGGAAACAGGCATGGAAATATTCGATCCGGTATTCGCACCACCCAACCAGAACGCGGTGGTGAAGCCCTATGTGATGTCGCACGGCACGCTGGAGGTATACAGCCTGAAGGAATCGCGGAAATTCTATGAAGAGTTCCTCGGCCTGGAGTGCGTGCGCCACGCCAAACCGTCGATGCTGCTTCGCTGCGGCATGAAATGGCACGTGGTGGCGGTGGAAGTCGGCGACGCGGTTCGACCCTGCGGCCTGCTCAATCACTGGGGCGTCGAAGTGCGCACGCAGGAAGAGGTCGACCAGGCGCAGCGCGATGCAGTGCGCCTGAAAGACCAGTATGGCATCCGCACCGTCATGCCGGCGACCAAGCAGCATGGCGTGTATTGCTTCTACCTCGAGGACCGCGACCACAACTGGTGGGAAATTTCCTATACATCCAATTTCCGCCACGACGACCACTACGATTTCGGCGACCGCTTTCCCATGGACGAGCCGGCCGGCGAATTGCAGGTCTGAATTGCAGACCTGAATTGCAGACCCGAGTTGCAGCCCCGAGTTGCAGACCTGAAAAGAGACAACGCGCATGAAACTTGTAACCATCGATACGCCGCCGACGGACGCGGGCGGGCATGCCCCCGGACGCGCCGGTGCGATGATCGCCGGCGGCGAAATTCTCGACATCGCCCGCGTGCGCAGGGAAGGTTCGCTGGAAGCCTGGATCCCCGGCAGCGTGCGCGGCATCCTGGCCGGCGGTCAACCCGGACTGGATGCGGTGCGGCGCATCGTCGACAGGGTGGAAGGCGCGGCGGCCGGCGAACTCGCGCGCTTGCGCGAGGAGCAGGCCCTGCTGCCCGCGACAACGCGGCTGCTCTCGCCCGTCCCCGATCCGCCGATGATACTTTCGTTGGGCTCGGCCTACCGTTCTCACCTGGAAGAGATGAAGGCGCAGCCGCCGAAGAACCCCAGCGGCTTCATCAAGGTGATGGCTGCGCTGTCCGGCACCGGCGCGCACATCGTGCTTCCGCCGCAGAACCCGGACATGGTCGACTTCGAAGGCGAGTTCTGCTGCGTCATCGGCACCGCGTTCCACAACGTGACAGAAGACGAAGTAATGCAGCACATCGCCGGCTACACCATCTGCAACGACGTCTCCGCGCGCGATTGGGTGGAGGCGGCCATGGGACCGAAGGAGCCGCAGGCGGCCGCGGCCGGCTGGCGCCTGAACCACCTGGGCAAGCAGTTTCCAGGTTTCTTTCCGGTCGGCCCGGTGCTGCTCACCCGCGACGAAGTGCCGGATCCACCCGACCTGCAGCTGACGACTCGGCTGAACGGCGCGGTGATGCAGTCGGCGCGCACCAGCGACCTGATTTTTTCGGTGGCCCGCTCGATTTCCCATTTTTCACGCTGGTATCGATTCTCGCCGGGAGATATCGTCACCACCGGATCGCCGGCCGGCGTGGGCTATGGCCGCAACCCCAGGGTGTTCCTGAAACCGGGCGATGTGATCGCGGTGGAAATCGAAAAGATCGGCGTGCTGACGAATACGGTCAGGGCCGCTGCTTCCATCTGAGGCGCAACCTGCGGCGGCATGCACAGGCGCAACCAGGCTGCAAAACACACGAAGACGCAATGAGAGAAGCAATGGGAGACGCAACGGGAGAAACAATGGGAGACGCAATGGATTTCGAGCAGATCAAACGCGTGGTGTTCGACCTGAAGCGCATGGGCGCAGAGGGCACGCAGCAGTTTGCGCTCGCGCGCCTCGCCTGCGAAGACCTGGCGTATTCGACGTTCGGGCTGACCGATTTCGGCCACGCAACGCAAGGACCCGAGCTCTATACCCACGATGCGACCCAGTGCATGGACGGCGAACTGCTGGAGCGTGCGGCGCGCCTGGAGCGCTATCGCAAGCGCGAAGCCAATACCGCGCGCAAGACCCGCCACGTCATTACCAATTTCCTGTTCCGCATGACCGATGAGCGCACCGGCTACGCGGTGTACCTGGTGCAGGTATTTCTCGAGGACGACCGCAGCAAGAAGGGCGTCACGCCGCTGGTGCTTGCCGACTGCGGCGACCACTACCTGCGCCAGGACAACGGCACCTGGCGCATCGCCTTCCGCCACCTGCAATCGATCGCCGGGCAGGCGCACTGAACGACGCCGCGACATCGCCAGGAGCGACCACATGAACGACATCACCTCCGGAAAAACGCTGCAGAAGGAATTGGGACCACGCGCCGAACGCCTGGGCCGGCTGCACCAACAGACATCGAAGCTGTCGCTGTTCGAATTCTGGGGGGAGGACGCGGCGCACGAACACCAGGCGACCGAGCGGCTGCAGTTCCGCGTCGCCGCCGTGCCGCACATCTGGCGCTACCGCGACATTCACCCGCTGCTGCTGGAGGCGGCGCAGCTCATTCCCCTGGAATTGTCGGAACGCCGCTCGCTGATCATGATGAACCCGGCGCTGCGGCCGGCGATCGCCACGGTCACCACCCTGTTTGCCGCCTACCGCATCAACGTGCCCCACGAAATCGCGCCGGCGCACCGCCACTCGCCCAACGCGATCCGCTTCGGCCTGACGGGCAACACCAATTTCACCTCGGTCGACGGCGAGAACATCACCTTCGGTCCGGGCGACCTGGTGCTGACCCCGCACGACACCTGGCACAACCACGGCAATGGCCCGGACGACGCTTCGGTGAACCTGTCGGTGCTCGACATGCCGCTTGCCAACTTTCTCAACGCCACCTACTTCGAGCACGACTACAAGGAAGATTCGAACGGCAAGGTGGTGGCGAAAAGAGTGCAAAGCACGAAAGTGCCGGACGACTATTCGCATCGTATCTACGGCACCGCCGGCCTCTTGCCGCGGTTCGTGTCGCACGCGCGCGGCGCGGGCACCAGTTCGCCGCAATTCGTCTATCGCTGGGAACATACCGCCGCGCTGCTCGCGCGGCTGCACGACGAGGCCGGCAGTCCCCACGAAGGGATTCTGCTCGAGTACGTCAATCCGGCCACGGGCGGCCCGGTGTACAAGACCATGACGTTTTTCATGCAGCTGATACGCCCGGGTGAAAAACTGCTGGCGGTGCGTCAGAACGCCAGCCAGACCTGCACCGTCTACAGCGGGTGCGGCTCCAGTTCAGTGGGCAAAGAGCAATTCGACTGGGAGCCGTTCGACACCTTCTGCATTCCCGGCGGCGAATGGTTCGAACATACCAATACCGGCAAGGACGACGCGCTGCTGTTCATCGCCAGCGATGAACCGGTGCTGCGCGCGCTCGGTTTCGCGCTCAAGCACGGGCGCAGCGCCGCGGGGGATCTGGTGCTGCTGGAATCGTCGAAGCGGACGGCGTGACGATGACGGAGGGACGCAATCTATCCATCGTCTTGTCCTGCGGCAGCCTTCATGGCGCACGGATCGTAGGAGAGTCCGGCGCCGCGCGGCCTGCGCTCGTGATAGCCGGACCGATTTTCAGCGTCTAGCACCGCTCGCAACACCCGATTTTTCCGGAATTTCGCCAGGAGCAACCATGCACCGATTCCCCCGTTTTTTTGCGGAACTCGCAACCCTGTCTATTGCGCTGTCGATCGCCTCGAGCGCTTTCGGCCAGGCCTGGCCGACGCGCGCCGTGCGCATGGTTGTGCCCTATGGGCCGGGCGGGCCCACCGACGTCGTCGCGCGGGTGCTGGCGCAGAAGATGTCGGACTCCATGGGGCAGCCGGTGGTCGTGGAGAACCGCCTGGGCGCAGGGGGCATAGTCGGAACCGAGTCGGTGGCGCGCTCGACGCCGGACGGTTACACGGTGATGTTCTCCGCCTCGGGCGCCATGGTGATCACGCCCCACCTCAACAGCAAGCTGCCCTACGATCCGTTCCGCGACTTCATCCCGATATCGCTCGGCGCCACCGCGCCGATGATCCTGATCGTCGGGCCGAATTCGACGGCGCGCTCGGTGCAGGATCTGATCGCGCAGGCGAAAGCACAGCCGGGCAAGCTCAACTATTCGACGGCAGGCATCGGCACGCCGCCCCATCTTGGCGTGGAGCTGTTGAAAAGCATAACGGGCATAGACGTCGTCCACGTGCCCTATAAGGGCGGTCCCCAGGCCGATACCGCCGCGATGACCGGCGAAGTCGCATTCATGTTCACCCAGCCGGTGATAGTCAACCTGGCGCGTGCCGGCAAGGCACGCATGCTGGGCATCTCCAGCACCAAACGCTCGGCGCTCGCGCCCGACGTGCCGACACTGGCTGAGTCCGGCGTGCCCGGGTTTGAGGTCATCGCCTGGTACGGCCTGCTTGCTCCGACGAAGACATCCGATGAGGTCGTCCTGCGCATCAACAGCGAGATGCAAAAGGCGCTGGCGCTGAAAGACGTGGCCGAACGGCTGCAGTCGCTCGGCTTCGAGCCGCCCGCGCCGCACAGTGCCGCGGAATTCCTTGCATTCATGAAGCGCGATAGCAGCAAGTGGCAGAAAGTCATCAAGGACGCCGGGATCAGAAGCGAGTGATGGCTGCTGCCGGCACAATTGAACCAGCCCCGCAAAGGCGATCCGCCAAGGGAGGCGTGCCATGAGTGGTCCGCTGTCCGGTCTGAAGGTGATCGAATTTGCCGGCATCGGGCCGGGGCCGTTTTGCGGGATGCTGCTGGCCGACATGGGCGCCGACGTGCTGCGCCTCGATCGCGTCAAAGCAACTGAACTCGGCATCGGCATCGACCCGCGCTACGACGTGCTCGGGCGCGGCAAGCGCTCCATCGGCCTCGACCTGAAACAGCCTGCGCATGTTGCCCTGGCGCTGGAACTGGTGGCGACCGCCGATGCCCTGATCGAGGGCTTTCGCCCCGGGGTGATGGAGCGCCTCGGGTTGGGCCCCGAGGTATGCCTGGCGAAGAATCCCAAACTCGTATTCGGCAGGATGACCGGCTGGGGCCAGGACGGCCCACTCGCCCCGCGCGCCGGTCACGACATCAACTACATCGCCCTCACCGGCGCGCTGCATGCCATCGGCCGCGCAGGCCAGGCTCCCGTACCGCCGCTTGCGCTGCTCGGGGACTTCGGCGGCGGGGCTATGTTCCTTGCCTTCGGCCTGGTGAGCGCGTTGCTCGAAGCGCAGCGCTCCGGCCGCGGCCAGGTGGTCGATGCCGCGATCGCCGACGGCGTGGCACTGCTGATGGCGCCGTTCTACGCGCGTCACGCCGCCGGCCTGTGGAACGACGAGCGCGGCGCCAATGTGCTGGACGGGGGCGCACCCTGGTACGACTCCTATGAAACCGCGGACGGCGCTTACGTCAGCATCGGCGCCATCGAAAGCCGCTTCTACGCTGAATTGTTGCGCCGGCTCGGGCTCGATCAGAAAACGCTGCCGGAGCAGCACGATCGCAGCAACTGGCCGAAGCTGAGGGAAATTTTCGCCGCGCGCTTCAGGGAGCAGACCCGCGAAGCCTGGTGCCGTGCATTCGAGGGCAGCGACGCCTGCTTCGCACCGGTGCAGTCCATCGCCGACGCGCCCTCGCACCCGCACTTCGCCGCGCGCGGCACCTTCAGCGCGCCCCGCGGCTATCCCGAGCCCGCACCCGGCCCGAGACTGTCGCGCACCCCGGGCGAAGTCACCCGTGCACCTCCCCGCACCGGCGAGGGCGGTGCGGCGGCGCTGGCGGACTGGGGCCTGGACACAACCCGCATAGCGGCAGTCAAGGCAAGTGGCGCCGTGTGCGACGCGTGAGCGACGCAAGTAGGTTTTGGTGTGCAAAGGGTGTGCAAAGGGTGTGCATAGAATTCGGTGTGCAAAGAATTCCAAACTGGAGCAAGCAGCATGAGCGACCATGAATTGTCCGAAGAACAACGGCTGATACGCGCGTCGGTGCGCGCCATCGCCGAAAAGCATTTCAAGCCGAAGGCCGCGGAAGTGGACCGCACGCGCCGCCCGCCGGTGGAGCACATCAAGATTTTGGCCGACGCCGGCTTCGTCGGTGTGTTCATACCCGAGGAATACGGCGGACCGGGACTGAATCTGCTCGAGATCGTGATCGTGGTCGAGGAAGTGTCGCGCTGCTGCGCCAACACTGCCATCCTGGTGGGCTGCACCGACGGCGCGACGCCGCGCGCCCTGCTGCACCTGGGCACAGCCGAGCAGAAGAAAAAATATCTGCCGCGCATCGCAAAGGGCGAATTGCTATGCGCGTGGGGCATGTCGGAGGCGAACGCCGGATCCGACATCGGCAACATCCAGACCAAGGCGGTCAAGGACGGCGACCAATACGTCATCAACGGCGCGAAGCTCTGGTGCTCCGGCGCGCAGGCCTCGGACATGTTCCTGGTGCTGGTGCGGCTCGATCCCGCGCCGGGCCTGCGCGGCATAGGCGCAATACTGGTCGAGCGCGGGACGCCGGGCTTCTCTGTTGGAAAGCATCTTGATCTCATCGGCTTTCGCGGCACCGGCATGGCCGAGCTGGTGTTCGAGGACTGCAGGGTGCCCGCGGAGAACCTGATACTGCCGGCGGGGCAGATGGGCAGGCTGCTACAGGTATTCAACGCCGATCGCATCGCCACCAATCCGCCGATCTGCCTGGGGGTCGCGCAGGCGGCCTTCGAGGCAGCGGTCGCGTATTCAAAGGAGCGCGTGCAATTCGGCAAACCGATCGCCGCGCAGCAGGGCGTGCAGTGGAAGCTGGCCGACATGGCCATCGAACTGGAGGCGGCGCGCGCGCTGCTCTACCGCGCCGCAGCGCGCGTCGACGCCGGCAAGAGTTCCGCGATCGACGCCTCCATCACCAAAGTCTACGTCAACGAGATGTCGCGCCGCGTGACCGACACCGCCATGCAGTTGCATGGCGCGTTCGGCCTGTCCGAAGAATTCCCCATGGAGCGCATGTTCCGCGACGTGCGCGGCATGTCGGTCGGCTACGGCACCACTGAAATTCACCGCAGCCTCATTGCCAAGGAGATTCTCGATGGCCGCTATTCCGCCTGAACCGGGAACACCACTGCTTACCACCGTGCAAATAACCACCGGCGACGGCAGCTTCGATGCGGCAGTGGCGACACCGGCCAATCCGAACGGCCACGCCGTCGTCGTGCTGCAGGAAATCTTCGGCGTGACGCGCAAGATCCGCGGCTACTGCGAGATGTTCGCGCGCGAAGGCTACACCGCCATTGCACCGGACCTGTTCTGGCGCCTGGAGCGCAACCTGCAGTTGTCCTATGACGAGGCGGACATCAAGCGCGCCATGGACCTGCTCGCGCGCTTCGACGAGGCGCGCGGCCAGGACGACGTGAAGGCCGCGATCGACCATTTGCGCAAGCAGGGATTCCGAAAGGTGGCCGTTGTCGGCTTTTGCCTCGGCGGCAAGCTCGCCACCATGGCTACGGCCCGGGGCGACGCGGATGCCGCCGTGGGCTTCTACGGCGTAGGGCTGGAGCACGAACAGGATGCGCTGCGTACGATGGGCAAACCCCTGCAGCTGCACTTCGGCGGGAAGGACGAACACATCCCGCAGGAGGTCGTGACAACCGTGTCAGCGGCCCTTTCTGACGTACCCAACGCCGAAGTACACAGCTATGCGGACGGCGGCCATGCATTCTTCCGCCCGGACCTGAAGGGGACGGCCTCGCCTGTCGCCTGGGACCGAACCCGTGCCTTCCTCGAGCGGCACCTTTCATGACTACGCAAAGCGTTCGCGTGCTGAATATTGTTTGCGCCGCGCTGCTGGGCACGAGCGTGATGCTGGCTGGCAGCGCAGCACAATCGCAGGCCTATCCGTCCCGGCCGATTCGTCTGATCATGCCTTACCCGCCCGGAGGCGGCGGCGACCTGGTGATACGGCCGCTGATCGACAAGCTCACGCCGGCGCTCGGCCAGACCATAGTGGTCGACTACAAACCCGGCGCGAACACCATCATCGGCACCGACTTGCTCGCCAAGGCCGCGCCGGATGGCTACACCATCGGCTTCATCACCGACTCGCATTCGATCAATCCGGTATTCCGCAAGCAGATGCCCTACGACTCGCTCGCGGATTTCGCGCCGGTCACGCAACTGGTGGGCGTGCCGCTGGTGCTGGTGACGCATCCGTCGGTGCCGGCGAAGACGCTGCCCGAACTGGTGGCCCACGCCAAGGCGAATCCGGGCAAGCTCGCCTACGCCTCGCTCGGATTCGGCGGACCGCACTACATCGCCATGGAATGGCTGAAGCTGCTTACCGGTATCGACCTGCTGCACATCCCCTATCAGGGCTCCGCCCCCGCCTTGGCCGCCTCAGAGCCTGTGAAAAATTATAAAAATATCCGTACTACCTGGTCCACGGTTAGAGCGCTGGTACGTTAAGAGAGCTATGACAACGCGAGATGGAATCGAGATGACAAGCGAAAGCGGAGAATTGTTCGAGGGGACTCTGGTGCAG
>SHXF01000057.1 GCA_009693435.1 Betaproteobacteria bacterium
TCATGACTCAAAAGTCGGCGGATAATCTCTATCGAGCCCTGCTTGGACAGGGTGCGTTTGATCTGATTCTGGCTTTCCACCGCACCACGATAAACGCGGCGCGCAAAAATGTCCAGCGGTATTTATGGGCAACGGGCAGCGCTAGGCGCGCGCCGCCGCGAAGCCGATCGGGCGCATGCCCTGCCCGGTACGGACGAACCCGCGCCGCCCAAGGCGCGCGTGGAACAGTCGCGTTGCGCGCCGCAGGGACCTAGCGGCGACAAGGCGCTGGCCTGCGCGCTGGCCTTCCTCAAGGCCGGCGCCATCGAGAGTTTTCTGGCGGCCAACGGTTCGCCGGAGTTACCCGCGGGGCCTTGAAAGTGGTGCCGGGTCGGGTACGCGCACGCAAGGCGACTAAGGACCTGCTCGCGTTGCTGCGTGGCTGTCCAGTCGATCTGACCCGCATCGTCAATCGCGATCGTTCCGGGCTTCGCTCCGTGGATCTCGAATCGCGGCGCACGCGGAACTATCAGGCCGGCCCGGATCGTTCGCCGACGGATTGATTGCAGCGACCGCGCTCGATCGCGGACTGACGCTGGTCACGCGCAACGTGAGCGACTTCGAATACTTCGGGGTTTCGCTGTTGGATCCGTGGAGGGGTGCGTAATCGAGGCCGGCAATCGGTGACAGCGTTTTTTGGAGTTCACGCAGGATTGGCGCACATCGGTTCGCGGGAAGCGCTGAATTGCGCCGGAGAACTATGTTATGAATCCGGCAATTTATGAAGATTAATCAGGCGACATCCAATAATAGCGGTATTTAACGGTCCAATTGGGTACGTATACTGGTACAGCCGATAAGACAACATGCGTGTGATCGGTCAGATCGACGATTCGGATGCGTCGCCTGGTGCCGGTCCGCTTGGCGTCTTCGTCTTCGAAAAGGTAGACATGCAGACATGTCAAATGAAAACCTGCTTTCGCGCATTACGGTTCATCCCGAGATCTGCCACGGCAAGCCGTGTGTGCGCGGCCTGCGCTATCCCGTGGAAACCATACTGGAATACCTGGCTGCCGGGGATTCGATCGACAGTCTGCTGGCGGAGTTTCCTGATCTCGAGCGGGAAGACATTCTGGCCTGTCACGAGTATGCGCGGAAGCTGCTGGCGGCCAAGAGTGTTCATCTGACCCTCGTGTGAAATTCGTTGTAGACGCGCACCTTCCGCGCACCTTCCGCGCACCTTCCGCGAAGATTGTGCGGAGTGCTGGCCGGCCACGGTCACGACGCAATACATACCATTGATCTTCCTGCGGGGAACGCGACGAGGGACGAGTTAATCAATCAACTTTCTCTCGAAGAAGCCCGGATAGTCATCTCGAAGGACACGGACTTCTTTTTTTCCCACACACTGTACGGGCGCCCCTGGAAGCTGCTTCTCGTCAGGACGGGAAACATTTCCGTGAATGACTTATGCGCGGTGGTTGAACGAAATATGCCGGCTATAGAAGCGGCGTTGGAAAGCCATTCGCTGGTAGAGATCGACCGGCTGGCGGTGAAACCGGTGGCGTGAATTGACCCGAACACGAATCGGTTAATAACGTCGCACACCCGATCCGCCGCCGGGCAATTCGGGCAGCCTGGGCGGGCCGCGCGGCGCTTCGTGCCCTTCCGGCGGGCGCCGACCGCGCTGTGCGCTTGGTGTACCGGGCCGCGGCGGAGCGGTCGCGATGATGAGCCATTCTCCACTGCGGGTTTTCACCGCGCCGGGGTCCGCGCCTGGTATCGCGAGTGACTCGGTGAGCCGCCAGTTCTGTCCATCGCCGCTCGCCGCCATCCACACGCGTCCCTGTTCTTCTGTTCCGATGAAAACCAGTTGAGCGCCGTCGGACTGCACATTGCCCAGCCAGTGACGACGGCCTTCGATGCGCACGTCCGAGGCGCGGCTGAAGTTCAGGCCGTCCGTGCTCGTGGCGTGATAACCCACGCCTGCGCGCGGACCCGAATCGGGTGGCACCTGCCCCGGGCGCTGGCCCTGTGCGCGTGCGCCATTGTCGGGCGCATACAGGTGGAACACGCCCTGGTGCAGCGCCACGGCGCAATCGATGACTGGTCGTCCTTCCACGCCGAAGCGCATGCCCGGCTCGAACACGTAACGCAGGCCGTCGGCTGACACGGCCGAGTAGATGGCCGGCGTACTTTCCTCGAAACGCAGTCCGCGCAGCGATGTGAAGTACAGGCGCACGCGGCCGTCGGGTAGCGGCACGAGGGTGGGATCGAACGGGGAGCGCATCCCCTCGGGCAGTCCGGTGAGCGTGATGGCCTGCGCGCCGCTCCAAGTAGCGCCTTCGTCGGAGGAGAAGTGGACAGCGACTTTGTCGAAAGTCGCGTCGTCGTCCGCGGGGAAGTGCTGGTGCGCGGCGATCAGCCGGCCGTCGGCGAGGCGAGCGAGCGTGGGCACCCCCGCGCGCTCGAAAGTGGCGACGCGCGCGACGCCCGAGGCGCCAACCCGATAAACATGCACGTCTTGGTCCCACGGCCCGGGCATCCCCGCGGGCGGGCGCCCCGGCGTGCCAGCGGGACGATCGATCTGTGCAACGGCTGCAAGTGTGATCGACATCGCGGCGAGCGCCAGCGCATACGTCCAATATCGGGTCTTCGGCATAGTTGTTTTCCTCATTCGCATGCCCTGACTGGAATCCCGCTGCGGCGACTTCCTGTGCCTTGCGTTCGGCGCGGTGTTCCGAGTTTACTCGACTGAAACCGGATCGAAAGGGAGCTCGCGGCGCGCGCGGCGCGCGCGGCGCATTCCGACCGCCGGTTGTTCTTCGTCGGATTGATTGTCTTGCCAGGCAGCGCGAATCGGAGACCGGCTTCGCGCCGCCCGCTGCTTCGGTTGAATGCGTTCGTATAATCCTCCCGTGAACGAATCCCTCAGCGCGCGTCCCGAAGCCCGTTTCGCCCTGGTGGCGGGCATCGCCGGCGGGCTGCTTGCCGCGGTCATTTCGGTCAAGGCGATTTTCGGATCGGCGAGTTCCACCGCGGGCCTAGGCTTCATTTTTGTGCCCTTCATCATGGCCGCGGCGATGGCTTTCACCGGGATATGGGGCCTCGCGCTCGGCTGTGTGTGGCACGCCGTGCGCGGAACGCGCAGCTACTACCGCGCGGTGCTGCTACTCGCCTGGGCGATGACACTTTGTGTCCCCGCGTATGCCGGTTGGCAAGTCTGGCAGGGCCTGGCGCTCGAGCGTGCCGTGGCAGAAGCGTCGGCCATGACCGCCGCGGAAATGGAACAGGCGCTGGATGCGTCGCCCTGGCGCGACAATCGCTTCTTCATCGGCGCGCTGGCGCAGAACAAGGCGGCCAGCGAGGCGCTGCTCGATCGCATCGCGCGGCTTTCAGACCCCGAGCTCTACGAGCCCATGGGTTCGCTGTGGAGTGTGCTGGGCGAGAACCGCAAGGGTCTGGCCGCGATGCGGCTGATTGCGTACCACCCGAACGTGGGCGCGGCGACGCTGCAGCACCTGGCGGACGGGCCGCATGCGGACAAGGTGGTGCACGACGTGCTGCGCAACCGGAGAACGCCGATGAAGGTGCTGGAGCGCTACTTCGATTCCACCGACTACCTTGCCGAATGGGGCCTCGCGCTCAATCCGGTCACCCCGCCCGCTGTCATGGAACGGCTGTCCAACAGCAGCAATATATATACGCGCTTCAACCTGACCTATAACGCCGCCACACCGCCCGCCATTCTCGAAAAACTGACACGGGACCCTGACGAGACACTGGCGCGCCACGCGACGCAGGCGCTGGAGCGGCAGGCGAAGCGGTTGAAGGAAGGCAGGGGAGATAAGTGATCGCCTGATCCGCGAGCACCAGCGGACCGGTCAAATGCTCGCGGTGGCGGGTGCGGACGGTAGCAGGTGCGAAAACATGAAACCGTTCGGGCTGAGCCTTTCCACCGTTCGGGCTGAGTCTGTCGAAGCCCCCTCAATCCTTCGACAAGCTCGCGCATCTGCTGCAAGCAGCAGCGCCTCGCGCCGCTCTCAATCACACGCACCGATCCGCAGGAATGGATCGGAAAAATCAGACGGATGATTTCAGTCTGGCCATGCCCTTCGACGAGGAGCGTGCTTCCTTGAGCAGCTTGTCCCAGTCTTCGGGCGGATGCCCGGCGTTGAGCATTCTGCGGAACACGTGGCAGGCATCGCCACCGGACTCGCAGGCGCGCTTGCTGTCCTCGTCGTTGACCCAGGCATGGACGATTATTTTTTCCGTGGCATGGAATCTGAAAAACAATCGGTACTGCCTGTAAAACCTGGCGCGGAACCAGTGCTTGCGCTTATCACCCAGGGTGCCGCCTTGCCGGTATTCCGAACGTCCAGGATCCTCAGGGATGATTTCAAGCGCAAGTTTGCAAATTGCCGCGAGGCGCTTGGTGCTGTTCTTCTGCTTGTACGTCCTGGGGACTCTGGCCTTGAGGGCTTCGACCTTCGAGGTCAGTGCTTCAATCTGATCGAAAAACAGGGGATGGGCAAAAAGGCTCCAGCCATTGACCAGCAACGGGGAGTTGCCTTGCGTCACTCGTCTGCTGGATCAAGAGCGGTTTCGAGATCGACCTTGACGCCCCTCGCCAGCGTACGCATACGCCGGGCCAGCCCGGCATCGATGGCGCGTACGTGTTGAGGATGGGTGGCGATGTCGCGGGCCAGGAAATCGAGAAATGACCCGAGAACGGGATCGTCCGCGTCGTCGGCACGCTGCAGGACGACAGAGCCGTTGCTTTGCACCAGGTAGCGAATACGGTCCCGCTTGCCGAGTCTGAGGGCGCGGCGCACGCCGTCCGGCACGGTTGTTTGATAGCGGTCGGTCAGCGTGGATTCCAGTGCGACGGTGGCGGGCATGATGCACTCCTGCACGAGGGGCGATGAATGGAGGGATGGTAATGCATTTGCATTACTCGATCAATCCGGGGTGAAACGCTTGATCACTTTCCGCTGACTCGGAGCGTGGGCCGCACGCAATCGAGCCAGAAATCAGCGCCAGACAAAAACCGCGCTGGAGGGGTGTTTCCGCTTGCTGAAAACGACCTAACGCAAGCGGTCCCATCCAACTCACGTCGCGAAGAGGTGGATAGCTGGATGCCCGTCGACGCAAACAATTCGATGAATTGAAAGCGAAACTATAGCCGTCGGGCAACCGCACCGCGTGCCGCTGCCGCCACAGCTTTCAGCATGCCGACGTGAAGGCTCCCCAGCTTCGGGTTTTGCCCGTGACGCGCCTCGGGTGGCACGCCAAAGAAAGGTTCGGTCCACGGTAGCAGCATCGTGCGTTTTAGATCGAACTTGGTATCGTAGGAGATTCCAGCCATGGAATAGGCCGCCCCGTTTTCCAACCTGCGAATGGCGAACTCTCCGGCCAGCAATCGATCCAGCTTTTGCGATGTGCCGTAGGCGACTTGCACGGCGATACCATCTTCGGCTTCGGTAACGGTGAGCACCAGTGCTGGTCGCGGATTTGGGCCAGGGACATCGCGCGGGCGCGCGGGAAAACGGCACCATACGATATCGCCCGGTTCGGGGGCATCCCAACTTCTTTGCATCAAAAGAGCGATTTCCTGCGGATGATCTTGCCCTTGGGCAGTTTTGTCTTCGCGGTCCTGGTCACCCATGCCATGTCAGTCGCAGAGAGCGGGCCATCATCGGCTTCGTAGGCCGGCAGCACTTCCTTTGCGAAGCGCGAGAGTGCGAGGTGGATCACCATCGTTTCGCTCGCGTCGGTTGCTTCGGAGAGCGCTTTAAGAGTATCTCGCGTGACGCCGTAGGGGGAGTCTTTGGCGCGGAATTTCAGGAGCAAATTGCTGGACATGGCCGGATAATCCCATGAATGGTATATAACCAGTATATATCACAAATACAGCAGATACATCCGCCGGTTCATACGCAACCACCAGACTTCGACCCGCTTCCCACCCACTCAGGGTAGAACCGCCACCCTGAGCGCCTTGCACGCCCGTCGCAGTTCCTGATCCAGTGTGGCAAGAGGAAAACCCAGCCGGCGCGCAAGTTCGAGATAAGCCGCGTCGTAGGAAGTCAGGGTGAAACGCTGAGCAAACGACAGCACGTTCGCAAGCTCGGCCGGCGGATCCACTTTGATGGGCAGGGAAGAAAGCGCCGAAATGCAGCGATCGAATTCCTTTTCAGTGATGCGTTGGCGGCGCTTGGCCATCATCAGCGCGTTGCCCACTTCAAGGGACCAGATCGAAGGAACATGGGCATTTTCCTGTTCAAGCCGGTCGGCGAGTGCGTCCGTATGCTCATTTTTTTCATCTGGAAGCAGCCACGCCAGCGTGACCGAGCTATCGAGTACGAACGCCATCAGTCACGGTGTCCTACGTGGGCCAGATCACGCGCGCTTTCTCCGGGGTGCAGAACGTCCTTCAAGTGAACGCCGCGTCGCGCCAGCGCTTTGCGCACGCTTCGCAGCTCTTCAATGGCCAGACGAATGCGCGCCGTGTCGCGATCCATGATCGGCGACAGTGCCGCGACGGGCCGTCCATGACGGGTAATGACGAAGCTTTCGCCCTTTTCCACACGCTCGAGGAGTTTGGGCAGGTGCGTCTTGGCATCGTAGGCGCCGATTTCAGGCATCGAATGACACTCCCGGAGAAGTTAGACTAGTCTGAACTAGTCTGATCTACACCGATATCGACGTCAAGCGTGAAAAAAGCGGTGCAAAAAGCGGTGCAAAAAGAGGGGCAAAAAGCCTCTGTGCAAAACCCGCCGGCAGCCCCGCCCGCCTCAGCGCCCGCGCCGCTTCAACGCGAAAGGAAGCGCGCTGAACGCCACGGTCAACGCCGTCCCCACCGACATGCAGATGACCATCGGCACCGGCGTGCCATCGGCGAGCACGGTGTAGAACTGAACAAACACGGCGCTCAAGGCGAAGTGAGCGAACATCGTGATGCCCGCGGCCGTGCCTGCAAGGTGGGGCTTGATGCGCAGTGCGCCGGCCTGGGCATTGGGCGTGATCATGCCCTGGGCGACGCTGATCAGGCACCACGGAAACGCCAGCGTCAGCGGGGTGATGTGGCCCGCCAGCATGATGGCCGCCTGGCCCGCGACCAGCGCTGCCATGATCACGGCGCCGGTGAGGATCTGGGTCTCGACCGAAATGCGCGAGGCGAGCCGGTTCGCCAGGTAATTCCCCAGCGCGTAGGCGGAGGGAAAGAGCATGAACCACAGGCCGTACTCGGTCGAGGAACGGCCGAGGTAGTCTTTCATCAGAAACGTGAGCGCGGAGGCGACGCTGAAGAAGGTAGCGGAGGAAAATGCCGTGGCAAGCACGAAACCGACAAACGCGGGGTTGGACAGCAGCGCGGCATAGTTGCGCACCACGTCGTGCGAGTGCTCGGCGCGGCTCTCCTGCGAATGCGATTCGGCAAGCACGCGCCAGGCCGCCGCGAGAATCAGGCTGCCGCCCAGCAAGGTGAACCAGAGCACGCTGCGCCAGCCCAGGCTGTCCACGAGCAGCCCGCCGATCAACGGCGAAAATGTCGGCCCCAGGGTGGAGGCCATGGTCAGATAGGAGATCACCGCGACCAGATTGCCGTTGCCGTAGCGGTCGCGCGCGATCGCGCGCGAGAGCGTGACGCCGCAACCGGCCCCGAGCGCCTGCACCACCCGCCCGACGAGCAGGGCTTCCACCGATGCGGCAAGCGCCGCCGCCAGGCTGCCAAGACAGAAGAGCGCCAGTCCGGCAATCAGCACCGGACGCCGTCCGTAGCGGTCCGAAAGCGATCCGTAGAAGAGGGTGCTGCAGGCCATGACGAGCAGCGCCAGGCTGAAGGTCGCCCCCACCAGGGCGTCGGAGGCGTCGAAGGCCTTTTTCACTTCCGGCATCACCGGCAGGAACAGGTGTATCGACATCGTGCCGACCAGCGTGATCGACACCAGGGTAAGCATGAATACGGGACTGGGCGAACGTTGGCTCATGACCGAGTATCGCACCGGGCCGGCGGGCGCACGGATGTTCCGCGTAGAAAAATTGGCGTGGACAAATTCAATCCGGCGATAGTCGTGTGCCTGCGTCAGCCGGGGCCGCGCGTGGCTAGGGAGGGGCTGTGCCGCGTCAGGGGCTTTATCGACAATGCATTCTTTGAAGCGCCATCCAGTGCGAAACTCAAAGTTTAGGAAGGGCGTCGATAGAGCCTGGCTTGAATGGGTGGGCATCGTGCTTGCCGCGCCATGCAAAAGCTCGCACAATTACTGATGAAGCTGCAAAGCACTGTCGAGTGGATAGAAACAATTGCGGAAGGGCGCGGCGTTCGCGAATAAGCCAGGCTCGCTGAACGCTTTGGGGGAAGGAACTGGAAGAAGTGCAAAGGGATCGCGACAATAGAGGTTGACGGTGTCTCCGGGCGTGCGGAAATTCACTGGTACGAATGTCACGGCGTCGGCAGGGTAAAAATGAAAGTGAAGCGATGGCTATGAAACAATTCGCACTTTGCCTCTCGAACGACTTCGGCCCGGACTTCGACGGTGGTGATGTGTTGCCCGGCCTTGCCTACGAATATCTCGGCTTGGAGCGCGGCATGCTGCGCGTGGTCGATGAATCCGGTGAAGATTTTCTCTACCCGGCTTCCTCATTCAGTGTGTTGAGCGAAGCTGATTCGCAGTTGCTTGCAAAAAGTCTGGCCCGGGTGGCCGCTTGACGAACCGCTTGACGAACTGCTTGACCAATCATTTGCACGGAACCGTGGCCTGCGGGATGTGCGCGCGATAATCCCGAGCACGCAGCGCACGGATTTTCAGACGGGTTCCGCTGCCGCAGTACCGCACCGCGAAATGTTGCCGGCAGTGTTTTCAGGATTCATCCGATTCGCGCAGCCGCGTCTGCATTCGTTTATTTCGCGCTGCCGGGGCAATCACCTGTTCAGACGCGGAAACAGGCGCAGCGCATTGTCGCGCTCGATGGCGCGCCTATCCGCGGTGCTCAGTCCCAGTCCCGCCAGCGCCGCTAGCGTCACGTCGGGCGTCCAGTAGGGGTAGTCGCTGCCGAAAAGCAGCTGCGATATTCCCGCCATTTCACGCACCGCGCCAAATGCGATCGAGTGCGCCGTGCCGACGATGTCGTAGTGCAGCCGCCGCAGGACGGGCGGCACGCCATCGGGCAGGCGCAGCTCCAGATCCTTGCGGGTACGCAGCAAGCCGTTCAGGCGATGCACCAGCATCGGCAAGGTGCCTCCGCCATGCGAGAAAATGAATCGGATGTCCGGACACCGCTCCAAGGTGCCGCTCGCCAGCAACGAGGTCACCGCGCGCGCCGTGTCGTTCGGGAATTCGAGTATCGCCGGGTGGACACCGGGTATCAGGTTGGTGCAGCAGGCTGCGGCCGTCGGATGGAAATAGACGATCGCCTTGCGCCGGTTGAGCTCGTCGAACACCGGCGCCCATGCCAGCTCACCCGGCCAGGTGTCGTCGTAGTTGGTCATCAGGCCGATGCCGTCGGCCTTGAGTTCGGCATAGGCGTATTCGATCTCCTTCAGGCTGCCATCCACGTCCGGCAGCGGCAGCGCCGCGAACAGGCCGAAGCGCCCCGGATAGTCCGTCGCCATGCGTGCCGCATAGTCGTTGCATTCGCGTGCCAGCGTGCGCGCGGCTGCGACACCGTCCAGCCATACGCCGGGTGTCGATATCGAGGTGATGGCGATTGCAATGCCATTGGCGTCCATCGTTTCAACGGCCCGTTCGGGGCTCCACTCCTGCACCAGATCGCGCATGCCCGGAGCGACGGCTATGACGCGTTCCCCGCCTTTTGCAAGGAAGGCGGGCGGCATGATGTGGTGATGCGTGTCGATGCGGTGCGGCGAGGGGTGTGCGCTCAAAAGATTCTCCTGGTTCTTATCGTCGCGCGGCCGGGGCGTCATTCCATCCTGATGCTGGCGTCCTTGATGAGCTTGCCCCATTTGGCGATTTCGTTGTGATGGAACCGGACGGTTTCTTCGACGCCTGCAGGCGCGGGTTCCATGCCCGACTTGAGCATCATGTCGCGCACCGCGGGCACGCTCAGCGCGCGCTGGATTTCTGCATTCAAGTTTGGGTAGGACTGCGCGAGCGCACTGCCGGTGATGAGCAGCAGCAGTGCAGCGGTGATGCGATACGGCCGGCGATTCGGTTTATTCATGGTCGCCTTTTGATCTTGGCAAAGCCGCAATTTAACGCGTCTCGGGGTGGGGTCCATGACATTCTCCCGGTACCGGGCCGAACGAGCGTGAGCAGTGTCGCGTGAGGGCATGGCCCGCAAGACGGTTTCCGGCACGGCGAGATGGCGCATGCGCATGCAATAATCCTGCAGTCCGGTTTCATCAAGGACGACTTACCCGGGGGAAACATCATGTCCGCACTCTACACAGCCCTTATTCGCCCGTTGATGTTTCAACTGCCCGCGGAAGCCGCGCACGAGATCGGCAAGGCAGCGCTCAAGCACGCCTTCCCGTGGAACATGCTCTCGGGCCTGTTCGGTGTATCCGATCCGCGCCTGCACACCCGCATCGGCGGCCTCGAACTCGCGAGCCCCGTGGGCCTTGCTGCCGGTTTCGACAAGAACGCCGAGGCGCTTCCCGGCCTCCAGCACCTGGGCTTCGGTTATCTCATCGTGGGCTCGATACTGCCCAATGCGCGACCGGGCAACGCCAAGCCGCGCCTGATCCGCTATCCGGACAAGGAATCGTTGCTCAACTGCTACGGTCTGCCGAGCGACGGGCTGGAGCGCTGCGCGCAGCGGCTGCAGGTGTTCCGGGCCGGTCGTCCCCGCACGCCGGTGATCGCCAACATAGACGCGCCTTCCGAAGAACTCTATCTGCAATCGCTCGCGCGGCTGGAGCCGCACGTGGACGCGGTGGAACTCGGCATCCAGTGCCCCAACAATCCCGATGATGGCGGCGAGTTCCACGATCTGGTTGCCTTCGAGAAGCTGCTGCGCGCCGCGCTCAAGCGCCGCACCAAGCCGCTGTTCGTGAAGATCGTGTCCTACCAGGATGAGAAACAGCGCCAGAACCGGCTCGAACTCATCGAAATCGCCGCGCATGCCGGTGTCGATGGCATCACCGTGCCCGGTACCTGGCGCCAGGCCGAGCCCGGACTGTCCATGGGCTACGGCCACAGCAGCGGACACATGGTCTTCAAGAAAACGCTGGAGACCGTGCGCGACGTCTACGCCATCACCCGCGGCCGGATCGCGATCAAGGCCAACGGCGGCGTCTTCACCGGCGAGGAGGCCTTCCAGGTGCTTGCCGCCGGCGCCAACACGGTGGATGTGCTGACCAGCTTCGTCTATCGCGGTTGGGACGTGGCCGAACGCATCAACCGCGAACTGCTCGCCCTGCTCGCCGAGCACCGCGTGCCTGAAGTCTGTCGCGTGCGGGAATTCGCGCTCGCGTGAACCTCCCGCGGCGCGTACACAGCATCCGCTGCGGGTAGGGCGGGTGCCGGGTAAGCGCCGTTTCGCTTACGTCCCTGCCGCCGTTGCCACGACCAGCCTGAGTGATTGGCCTGTCAACAGGGAGAAACCGTTGGCGGGGGCGGCTTCCAGCGGAATGTCTCTGACTGTTCTCCGCATCTGGATCGCTTGCGGAATCGGCGCTGGAAGAAGCCATCGGCTGCGAAGGACATCGAATTCACCATGCATCGGCTTAACCACCGTTCCGGAAAGTGCCTCGTCTTCAAGACGACTCACGAGGTTTTTATGAAACAGCTACACACGCGTCATAACGCTGTTGCACTTCAGACTTGAATCCGCCCAACGCTATACCCCGGGTCAACGCTACACCCAGTTTTCCAGCACCAGCCCCGGGACGCGCTCAAACTCGCGCAGGTTGTTGCTGACCAGCGTCAAGCCCTCGCTGCGCGCATGGGCGGCTATATGCAGATCGTTCACGCCGATAGTCCTGCCCGCCTTTTCCAGTTCGGCGCGTATGCTGCCATAGTGCCAGGCCGCCTTTTCGCCATAGGGAAGCACCGCCAGTCGACCGAAAAAATCCTCGACCACGGCCAGGTTTCGGGGAGGGTCCTTGCTCTTTTCGGCGCCGTGAATCAATTCGGCCAGGGTGATCGAAGACACCGCCATGTGTCCATGCTCCCTGTTGAACCTGTCCAGTGCAAGCCGTGGACGCCGCTTGATCACATAGATGACGATGTAGGTGTCCAGGAGGTACTTCAGCATCGCCTACAGGCTCTCGCGCTTGCGCTGTCGCTGACCGGCGCGTGAAGTCAGAAAATCAGCACTCACGCCTGCTCCGACAAGAAAAAAACTGTCCCATGCCGATTCCACAGGGGCGATGATGCGCTCGTGCCCGCGTACGCGCACCTCGACCTTCTTCACCGATTCCGGAAATCGCGTCCCGGCCGGCAGGCGCACGGCCTGGGTTCTGTTGTTGGTAAACACGGTGCTGATGGCCATCGCAAAATCCTCCGCTCAATGCTATATACGCTTAGTATATAGCCGGGTCGTACGATCGACAACGAACGCGCCTGCAACCGGCGGGCTGAGCGGGATTTCATGATCTATCGAATCACCTCATCCGCCCGCAGCAGCACCGTTTGCGGAATGACGACGCCGAGCGCCTTCGCCGTTTTGAGATTGATGACCATCTCGAATGTCGTCGGCTGTTCCACCGGCAGATCGGCGGGTTTGGCGCCTTTGAAGATGCGGTCCACATAGTACGCACCGCGGCGGTACATCCCGGAGAAGCTGGGCCCGTAGGATATGAGCCCTCCCACCTCCGCGAATTGGCGGGCACCCTCGATCGTCGCCAGGCGGTGCTGCGCCGCGAGGTCCACGATGCGCTTGCGGTGCTGGCTGGTGAACGGGCTGCCGTGCACGATCAACGCCTGCGCGCGCTCGCGCTGCATGAGCGCAAACGCGCCCGCGAGGTCCTCGGCCGCGCTCACCTGCTGAACGATGAGCGCAATCCCCAGCTGTCGGGCCGCCGGCTTCAGCTGCGCCAGATACAGCGGGAAGGCGGGTGCCCCTTTGGCTGCGGCCAGCACCGCGATTCGCGTCGCCTTGGGGACAACCTCGCGTAACAACTGGAGTCGCTTGGCGGCAAGGTCGCTTGCCTGGCTGCTGACGCCCGTTACATTGCCGCCGGGGCGGGCGAGGCTGGCGACGAGGCCAGAGCCGACCGGATCGGGCGCCGACAGAATGACCACGGGGATGGTGGCGGTCGCGCGCTTGGCCGCCGCGGCGCCCACCGTGGCCACCGTCACGATCACATCCACGTTGAGCCGCGCGAGCTCCGCAGCCAGTTCCCCCAGGCGCTCTTCGCGCCCGGCCCCCCAGCGGTACTCGATCGAGAGGTTGCGTCCCTCGGCGTATCCCAGTTCCCGCATCTGCTCGCGGAAGGCTTCGTCCAGTTTGCCCGGTCCGGGTGCGTTCGACAGGTAGCCGATGCGCCAGGTCTTGCCGGGTTGCTGGGCGCGTGTCGCGATCGGCACCGCGGCGAGTGCGAGGAGTACAAACAGGGCATCACGCTTTTTCATGCATTCCACCCCGGGCCATCGCGCCGGTCATGGCCGTGCTGGCGCACGGGCGCGCCGAGACAATATATTGATAATGGGATATAAGCAGGCGAAAATGGCCTGCCGTTGCCCGGGATGAGTCGGCAACAGCGCGTAAGACATGAGGTCGCCTCGAATTCATCGTCGGTATCGCGAACCGCGTAGCCGTGGGGACAATCTCGCGCAACATTTGAAGCCGCTTGCCGGCAAGCTCCGATTGGAAAGAATTCCCTCGCGCCAGGCAAGTCTGATATCATTTTTTTTCGATGATATCGAAATGCCCAACGTGATTCGCACCCTAATCAGTCTCGATCCGGAAGACAAAGCCTGGCTCGACCGAAAAGCCCGGCAGGAGCGCATGCCGATGGCGCGTTTGGTGCGGCAGGCAATCCAGCGGCTGCGGCAGGAATCGGAAGCCAAGCCATCGCGTTTCAAGGTTCTGCTGAGTGAAACTTCGGGAATCGGGAAGAGCGGCGACGGGCTGGCCGTCCAACGCAGGTTGCGCCGGGAGTGGGACCGGCGCAAGTGAAGCTGTTGCTGGATTCGGTCATCCTGATCGACCATTTCAACGCGATTGCGGCGGCTACAAAGTACTTGTCCGAACACCACGCCGATGCGGCAATTTCGGTGATTACACGCGCCGAAGTTTTGACCGGGTTCGCGCCACGCGACGCGGCCAGGGTCACACGGTTCCTGGATTGCTTCCCGGTGCTCGGCATCGACACCGCGATTGCGGATCTTGCCGCGGTACTGCGCAGGGATCACGGCTGGAAGCTGCCCGATGCATTTCAGGCTGCCATCGCGCAACAACACGGGCTGCAACTCGTGACTCGCAACGCGCGCGATTTTCCGCCGAAACGCCACCGCTTCGTGGTCATTCCCTACAGCATTTGACCCGGCGGTCGAGGCCGGCTGCTTTCCCCGCTTCACTGAATCACTTCATCCGCCCGCAGCAACACCGTCTGCGGAATGGTGATGCCGAGCGCCTTGGCTGTTTTGAGGTTGATGACCATTTCGAATGTCGTCGGCTGTTCCACCGGCAGATCGGCGGGTCTGGCGCCTTTGAAGATGCGGTCCACAAGGAACGCCGCGCGGCGGAACATGTCGGGCAGGCTGGCTCCGTAGGACATCAGTCCGCCCGCATCCGCGAAGTCGCGGACTTCGGATATCGTTGGCAGGCGGTGTTGCAGCGCAAGTTCCACGATGCGTTTGCGATGCTCGGAGGTGAATGGGGTGGCCTGCACGACCAGCCCCAGCGCGCGCTCGCGCTTCATGACCGCGAACGCACCCGCAAGCTCATCGGCCTTGTTTGCCTGCTGAATGACGAGCGTGATGCCCAATTGCCGCGTTGCGATCCGGCTTTGCTCGAGAAAAATGGGTGCGACGCTGCTGCGCTTGTGGGTGAGTACCGCGATCCGCCTGGCGTCGGGGCGGATCTCGTGCAGCAACTGGAACCACTTGCCGACCAGATCCGTCAGCTGAAAGGACATGCCGGTGACGTTGCCGCCGGGGCGTGCGAGGCTGGCGACGAGGCCGATGCCGACGGGGTCGGCCGCCGTCGCGAAGACGACGGGGATAGTGCCGGTCGCGCGCATGGCCGTCGCAGTGGCTTGCGTGGCTATCGTGACAATGACATCCACCTTGAGCCGCACCAGCTCCGCGGCCAGTTCAGGGAGGCGTTCCTCGCGCCCGGCCGCCCAGCGGTACTCGATCGAGAGGTTGCGCCCTTCAATGTACCCAAGGCTTGCGAGTTGCGCGTGGAAGGCTTCGACGTTTGCGCTCGCGCCGGATGCGAGACCCAGCCAACCGAGGCGCCAGACCTTGCCGGGTTGCTGGGCTCTGGCGAAGGCTGGTGCAGCCAGCAGGGCCGCGGTTGCGATGTGGCCGAGGAATGTGCGTCTATCCGGCATTGGAATGTTCAACTGTGGGTATTGTGGTGGGGGTTCTACCACATTGCGCTGGCGCTGGCCGGCATTGAACGGTGGATGTTCCCGAGTTGGGGTTCGCTGCGCTCACCGCCAACCTAAGGCCTATTTGCGGCTGAATCACTTTGCGGCCGAATCACTTTGCGGTTGAATCACTTCATCCGCGCGCAGCAACTCCGTTTGCGGAATCCCCGCTGGAAGGGGTAATTGGCTGCATGAGAAATTCCGAAACGAATCGATAACGCCGATCGCGCACAAGATCCAGCACGAACGCCATGTCGATGCTCATGTAGTCGTGAACAATGCGGTTGCGCAGACCTATGACGGCATTCCATTCATCAATGGAAGCCCCCCCCAGCTTTTCGAGCCGCTGCAGTGAGGAAAATGCATCGTAGGCAGACACCGGTACCGGTGAATTGCAGGCTTTGACAGTATGCTTTGCCTTGCCGATGGCGTTTTCGACCAGCACCTGCAGCGCGTGGAGGACGCCACTTTCTTCAAGCCGGTTGAGCGCCTGGCCGGCAAGAATGCGCTGGCGAGCTTCATCGAGCAGACTGGTCTGCTCATGGGCGATGCGGGCCGTTTCAATCATGTAAAGGTCAAGCCGCATGGGCAAGATCCCAGTAGTGATCTTCAAGCTCGCGCCACGTCGCAGTCTGAAAGCGGGCCCAGGCGAGCTCATCCTTTAGGCTCACAATCGTCCCCTCCTCTACAACCACGGCCTTCATGGCCAGACGCGCAGAGTTCAAGTCGATCAGGTCAATTTTTTCGACGGCAACATTCAGACACAGGGCCAAACGGCGCCGCAGCGCCTCATGCTCGCCAAGGCGGGCAAAAGAAGCATTCGCAGGCGTTGCGGCCAGACTGTCGCCCGGGCTGTCGGCCGATTTCCACAAAATTGCGATGTCCCAATCACTGCCGTCACCCGCCGTATGGTTGTTGCGGCTGCCGATCAAAGCGGCAAAAGCGACCCCAGGTGTTTCTCCGAGCGGTTGCCCCAGAAGATCCATCGCGGCCGGCGGCTTATTGGTGATCATGGGTACAAGCTTATTCGCTTAGGCCCGCAAGGGCAATTTCGCGCGCTGGCGCGCTCCTGCGCAAGTCAAGCAAGGCCGGACATCATTGCGTGTCTGCCCGGAGATTGACCACGGCGACAAGCGGCTCGTCATAGCGGCGCGCGTTACGCGCATCCAGCGTGGTGCCCAGGACTGCATTCGGGGAATGCGCGTTCGCGTCACCGATGTGCTGAAAATGCTCGCTCGAAAGTTACCGGAGGCGGAGATGCTGGCGGACTTTCCCAACCTTGAGTCAGAAGACATTCAGCCAAGACTTTTTGGAGTGCGTTACTGAATCACCTCATCCGCGCGCAGCAATACCGCTTGTGGAATGGTAAGGCCGAGAGCCTTCGCCGTTTTGAGATTGATGACCATCTCGAATGTCGTCGGCTGCTCCACCGGCAGGTCGGCGGGCCTGGCGCCCTTGAAGATCCGGTCCACGAAGAACGCGGCGCGCCGGTGCATGTCGGGGAAGCTGGGCCCGTAGCACATCAGCCCGCCCGCATCGACGAAACTGCGCAGACTGAATATCGCCGGCAGGCGGTGCCGCGCGGCGAGCGCCACGATGCGCTGTCGGTGCTCGGTGGAAAACGCACTGAGCTGCACGATCAGTGCCTGGGCGCGTTCGCGTTGCATGGCGGCGAACGCACCCGCCAGCGCGTCGGCGGTACGAACATTCCAGGCGGTGAAGGTCATGCCGGACTGCCGTGCTGCCGCTCTGACCTGCTCGAGGAAGAGGGGTGTGACATTGCCTTCTGTCGCGGGGTAGGTGAGCGCCGCGAGTCGCGTGGCTTTGGGAAGGAGTTCGTGCAGCAACTGCACCCGCTTGCCCAGGAGATCCGTTTCGATGACGCTCATACCCGTGATGTTGCCGCCGGGACGGGCCAGGCTCGCGATCAGGCCAACGCCGGCGGGGTCGGCCGACACCGCCATCACGATCGGGATCGTGGCGGTTGCGCGCTTGGCCGCTCTGGCGGGCAGCGTGGCGCGCGTCACGATGACATCCACGTTGAGCTGAACGAGCTCCGCTGCGAGTTCAGGCAGGCGTTCTTCGTTACCCGCCGCCCAGCGGTATTCGATCGAGAGTGTGCGCCCTTCGACGTAGCCCAGCGCGCGGAGCTGCGCAAGGAACACTGCGATCGATTCGTCCGGGCCGGATGCAGAGGACAGCAAGCCGAGGCGCCAGACCTTGCCGGGTTGCTGGGCACGGACGGCGAATGGCGGCGCGACCAGCGCAAGCAGAGCAATCAAGGTTCCACGCCTGTTCATCCGTGTCTTCCAGATCGTCGCGCAATCACATCGGGTTTTGCTGTGGCGCGCGCGATGAGGATGACGCGGGCGGGCTGAAGGCCAAGGCGAGCAGCAATTTCCCGCATGGTCTCATCGGACCAGATCTGCTGGATGCCACTACGCGGCCATTTTCAACTCGGTGATGATGGAACTGAACGGGACGCGTATGCGGCCATCGTCAAGTCGTTCGACCAGTCCTATCTCCATCAGCCGTTTCACGTCACCGTGGACGTTCTTGTAGTTCCGTCCGAGCTGTTGTGCGACCGCATTGATGCTCTGCGACCCCGCCCGATTGAGATGCTCGATCAGGCGCCAGCGTTCGCCGGTGAGGGTTTTCAACAGCGTCGGCATATCGGAAAAATACAGTTGCTCGCGCGTGCGCACTCTCGCGCCTCTTTCCAGGGATCGCGCTGTCTTCAGGAAATCGGTCGCTGCCTTATCGACGCCACCGACACCAATCTCAAGTTTTCTCATCATTGCCTCCAGTCAGCCGGTCCACGTCGGCGAGAAAATCTTCCATCAGCTTCTCCCAGGTGCGAAAGCGGTAGCGTTGCTCGCGCTCGCCATAGTGCAGATGATCGCCCTTGCCTGACTCGTTGTCGTAGCGCACCATGCATTCACCGTCCCGTCCACAGAAAAGGCGATACTTCAATGCGTGCGGGCGGTCCGCCGTTGCGTTCGGCAATTCCCAGACCACCATTTCGACGAGGGTGCCATCGGGGTGGACCACCCGGCTGCGCAGACGCAATACGGCTTTCACGGCGACATCCTACTACACAACGATATGGTGCAAATACCATAAGCCATACGGCGAGACCTTGATCGCAAGAGCAAAATGTCGCTGTTCGCCGGTCTTTGGATTCAGCGGGTGCCTGTCCGCTTGCGCGAGCGTGACCGCGCCAATCGCAATGCGCAATCAACGGCGCCGGGTCACTTGCCTGCCTTTTCCGTCTTTTCCGTCTTTTCGGTGGCCTCCTTTTTCTGCGCTTCTTCCTCCTTCCTGAAATCCCCGATGACGCCTTTCAGCGGGCATAGGTTGAACGCCGGACACTTTTTGCAGCCCACTGCTATTGCGACGGGACATAGCGTCATTGCATTTCTCCTGAAAACGACGGTTGTGCTGCGAGGGTGGCGATGCCGGGCGCGACGATCGGAATGCGCGGACGGCTGGTCCGATCCGGGTCGGCGCGCAGTGCTTCATTCATCGCGGGCCCAGTCTTGATTGGCTGTCGCTGGCCCTGTAATATGACTGTATTACACAAGGCAAGCCTGAAATGACCCTGACCGTTCGCCTCGACCCGGAACTGGAGCGCGAGTTCGCCGAATTGTGCGGCCTGAAGCGCTCGACCAAGTCCGCCATCGTCTCCGATCTGATCCGCGAATACGTGCGCGCGGAGGCGCCGCAGCGCTCGCCGTACGAGCTGGCCGAGGCCATGGGGCTGGTCGGGATACAGGACAATGCGCCGGCGGCCGGGCGCGATCACAGCGCTTACATCAAGGCGAAGCTTCGCAAACCAAGACCGGTGAAGCCGCGTGAACGCCGCGCTGGTTGACACCGGACCGCTGGTCGCGCTGTTCGTTCGCAAGGATCCGGACCACGCGCGGGTGGCGGCGTGGCTGCGCGGTTTCCGCGGGCGGTTGCTCACGACCTGGCCGGTGCTCACCGAAGTGAGCCACTTCCTGCGTCCCGACGTGGTGCTGCAATTCCTGCGCTGGATCGAGGCGGGCGGGGCGGCGATCATAGCCGTGCCGGACGGCGAGCTTCCAGCCATCATCAGGATGATGGAGAAAAACGCGGACCGTCCGATGGACCTCGCCGACGCGACCCTGGTGTGGCTTGCGGGCCACAGCGGCGTGCGCGACATTCTCACCGTGGACGCGGGGTACTTCGGTGCTTTCCGCACCCCGCAGGGCAAGGCGTTCAAAGACCTGCTGGCCGCGCAACGCTGAGTGGCGGGAAGTGCGAGCAATGCAGCGCGCCTGTTCATCTCATTTCTACCCGATTCCCGCGGGGTGGCGACAGCGCCGGGACAGGCGCACGAGTCGCACACGATGAAGCATGAGTGCTGTCCAGTCTACTCTTTAACATTGCGCCCGAACTTCGCGCCCGAACTTCGCGCCCGAACCTCGCGCCCGAACATCGCGCCCGAACTTCGCGCCCGAACGTCGCGCCCGAACTTCGGCCCGGGTCACAGCGCATCCGTTATTCGATCGACCGCCGTATCGCAGGGCCTCAGTCTCCCTGCTTCATCGCAGCGCGACGCGCGAGCAGGAAGCGGCGTATCGCAGGATCGGATTCCAGGCCGATGGCGCGCTCGTAGGCGGCGTCGGCTGCCGCGATGTCGCCGCAGCGCTCCAGCAGGCCGGCGCGCGCCGCCCACCAGGGCTGGTAGTCGGCGAGCTGGACGTTGTCCGACAACGCATCCAGCACTGCGAGGCCCGCTGCGGGCCCGCGGATTTCCGCGACGGCAATGGCGCGATTGATGGCGACCACGGCCGAACCCGTGATCGCTTCCAGCGCTGCGTAGAGTTGCGCTATCGCCTCCCAGTCGGCGCGGCCGCTGCGCCGGCGCACCACGTGCGCGGACTGGATGGCGGCCTCGAGCTGGTAACGCCCGATCGCGCCGCTATTGCTTGCTCGCAGCAGCAGCGTTTCGGCCTCGTCGATCAGTTGCGCATCCCACAGCTGCGTGTCCTGCTCGGCGAGCGGGACATAATCGCCGGCGCCGTCGCGGCGCGCGCCGCGGCGGGCCTGAGCGAACAGCATCAGCGACAGCAATCCCAGCGCTTCCGCTTGATCGGGCAGCAACGATACGGCGAGGCGACCGAGCCAGATCGCTTCTTCGGCGAGGTTGCGCCTGCGCGCCTCGGTGCCCGCGGGATCGGTCCAGCCTTCGGCATACGCGGCGTAGATGGCTTCGAGGACTGCGTCCAGCCGCGCCGCAAGCTCGTCCTGCGCGGGCACGCGAAAGGGGACGCCGGCAACGCGAATCTTGTTCTTGGCGCGCACCAGGCGCTGCGCCATGGTGGCGGGCGCCACCAGAAACGCCGAGGCGATGGTGTTGGCATCGAATCCAAGCACGGTCTGCAGCATCAGTGGCGAGCGCACGGCGACATCGATGGCCGGGTGGGCGCAGGCGAACAACAATGCGAGGCGCTCGTCGGGGATGGCGGATTCGTCTTCCGCGTCCGCCGCCAGTTCCGCGAGCAGGTGGAGGTGATCGGCGGCCCCTTCGCGCGTGTGCCGCTGGCGCGCCGCGTCTATCATCCTACGGCGTGCCACGGTGAGCAGCCAGGCTTCGGGCACATCCGGAATGCCGCGTTCCGGCCAGTCGACCAGCGCCGCGGCAAATGCTTCGGACAAGGCGTCCTCGGCGCCGGCAACATCGCGCGAACGCGCGGCCAGAAAAGCGATCAGCTTGCCGTAGCTGGCGCGCGCGACCATCTCCGCGGTCTGGCGCGCCTGCTCGTCCCCCTTCGGCAACATGGCCTGGCAGCCGGCTTGGCTACATCGCCCGGGCTTACGTCGCCCGGAGCTACATCGCCCAGACCGGGCGGACCTCCATGGCGCCGGTGCTCGCGCCGGGACAGCGCGCCGCCCAGGCCAGCGCTGCGTCCAGGTCCGGTACATCGATGAGGTAGTAGCCGCCGAGCTGTTCCTTGGTTTCGGCGTAGGGGCCGTTCAGCACGGCGGTCTTGCCGTTGGCGACGCGCACCATGGTGGCGGATGCGGACGGCTGCAGCGCATTGCCGCCATTCAGCACGCCGGCTTGCTTCAGCGCCTCCGTATACGCGCCGTAAGCCGCGAACATCTGCCCCGTCTGCTCTTTGTGCTCTTTGGTCGCTGCCTGCACAGCGGCTTCGTTTTGATAAATCAGCAACAGGTATTGCATGGTCGACTCCTTTTCAGATTGCGCGGGGCTTATGCCCCGCTACGACAATGACGTTCGGGTTGGGGGGAAATCGACAGGGGGAGTCGAAATAAATTGTCGCAAATAGGATGAAAATCGCCCGTGCCTAGTTTCACGACGCGGGTAAATCGTAACGAGCGATCTCGATTCCTCCGTCTTCCATCAGACCAATTTCCAGCGCCTGATTGACAAGGTCCGCGACGCCAGCCAGTTCGGCGAGGGCGAGTTCAAACAACTCGGATTGCAACGCCAGATCCATGCCATCAAATGCATTGATGCATACGAGCCCGGCGTGTACCGCGTGTTTGCCATGCAGGCCGCGGTCACCGCTAAAGTCACGTGCATTGCAGGTAACGAACGTCCAGTCGCCGGCGATAATGAACCGGATCAGGTCCCAATCTTTCCACCCGGCTTTTCCGAGCCATACCACATGCGAAGATTCGCTATAGCCGCGGTCTACGGCGAGTTCTACCAGTGCCGGCTACAGGCATTCGTCAATCAGGAAATTCACCTCCCGCGCCGTTGAACGACGCGACGGCCCCTCAGTTTGGCTCCTGCTATCGTACCTGTCACGCCGGGAGGCCGTCCGCGCGCCGGGTGCGCGCGCGTCCACGCCAGAGCCGCATCGATCATGATTTGCTTGATGGAGGGGTAGGCATCACGCACGCGCTGGTGACTTTCGCCCGCTTCCAGTGCGGCGGCGACCTGGCGGACCGGCACGCGCGTTCCTTTAAACACCGGCTCGCCACCGAGTATTTCGCCATCGCGCACGACCATTTTCTCCGACATGGCCAGATGCCTGCGCGCTTCGATCACATCACGGACAAAACCTCCAAGCTCGACATGGATCACGCCATCGTCAAAGGTCAGTCGCTTCAAGTCAACGCTCCCGCCGGACGCGGCCTCACTTTGCGCCAGAATGCGCTCACTCATGTCCGCCACGATACGGCGGCGGTATTCAGCGGTGAGCGTGGCTGCGGTCTGAAAATAAAAACGCGCCAGGGCGCACGCCGCGGCGGTAATCATGCGCACGCTGCCACCTGCGATCATCGAATCGGGCAAGATGCGTTCATCGATAACGCGGTCGATGTCGCGGCGCGAAAGTCCCGAGAGATAGGCGGCCTCGGCCAGATTCACCGTGGCAAGAATGGCACTCGCGTTCATCGCTTTCGCTCGTCGTTCATATTAATCATTCCGATAATTCGGAATGATATTACCATGCGGGGTGACGGGATGAGAAAACGAATACAGGCAGCCTGATTCGCCCCCAGCCGGAAGGTTGGCTGCAAGCGGGCAGTCCTGCTGCAAAATCATGTAAGTTCTCGCGCCTGTCCGGCTGGAACCCGCCCTTTTCCAGCCAGCGATCGATCTGATGCAGCCGATCCGAAATCCGAAGAACAATACCCCGTCACCGCGGGAGGAAAAGAAAACCCACGCCACAGCGGGGTCAAAAACAAACCCCCGCCGTAGCGGGACCAAAAACAAACCCCGCCGTGGCGGGGTCGTGAATCGCCGGACGATTAGCGTATGGCGGTCGCCGATTACTTGACCTTCTTCCATTCGATATGCGGGCTGAACTTTCCGGCAGGCGAGGGAATGGGCGCCGAGACCTGCGACAGCGAGTCGCCTTTGATCGTTATGGTCGCCGTGCGCTCGATTCCCTCGAAATTCGGGAAGGTGGAGCGCTCGATTTTCCAGGTGATGGTCTTGTCGGCGTCATTCGTCGTATAGCTGCCGAAGTAGCCGATGGCCTGCCCGACCGGCGTACGCGGGCCGGTCTCGCTCTTGCCACGGCCCGCGGAAACGATCATGTAGGAAAACCGGCCGCTGCGATCGTACATCGCCGTCCCTTGCACACCGTCACCCCAGGGATTCTCCTTCTTGCCGCCCACGAATTCGTCGTACACCGACTGCAGCATCCAGCTGCCGACGATTTGCTGCTTGAGCGGCACGGTCTGTTGCTGGGCGATCGCGCCAGCGGAGATGCAAAGACCCAGTACAACGGTGGCCAAGCCGGCCAGGACGGACTTCTTGATTGTGGTCAGGAATTTTCCTCCTGAAACGGAAACAACAGGACGCGGTGAGCGCAGATGCGCCCTCCGTATTAGCGGGCCCGAAGCGGGCCGAAAGGTGGGTATTGTTGCTGGCGTGCGGGCCGATTGAGAATCGGCTTCGGCGATCAGGGTGACAGGTATGCGCCCGGAGCTTTGTTATATCTTCAAGATGCGCTTTCCCGACTGGCCGTATCTAATAGCGCACGCTGCTCCGGCCAATAATCTGAAACAATTAATCGGGAAGATGCCGTGAGAACGCACTCCTTCAGGCAGATCGATTATCAAGAAGGATAATTGGCAGGTTGCGTTGCGAGACTCCGGCGAGAGGGTGGCGGCAGCGCGCAGCTTCAGTGCAGGAGGGTGCATGGTACCCTTTGCGCAGAGGGTGTCAGAAGCGAATAGCCGGATGTCAGGCGCCGCATCCGCTGGAAGGTTCGTACGCGAATCCCGTCCGTCGGAGGGATTGCGAAATGCCGGACCTCCGGTTCGGTAAGCGCGCGAAGCAAACGCAACGGGAGGAATCAATGCACATCAGCCGTCGCAAGATGCTGGCGCTCCTCGCGATGGCGTCGTCATCCATGCCGAACCTGGCGCGGGCACAGGACAAGGACTGGCCTCGCCTGCGTCCGATCCGTCTCCTGGTCGGCTTCCCGCCCGGCGGCAGCATCGATTCGCTGGCGCGCACGCTCGCCGAACGGCTGAGCCGGCGGCTTGAGCAATCCATCGTCGTCGAGAACCGCAGCGGCGCGGCGGGCATGCTTGCAGCCGAGGAAGCGGCGCGGCAAACGCCGGATGGCTATACGCTGCTGCTGATTCCGGGCGGTCCCTTGATCCTCAATCCGGCGCTCGACATATTCGACGACAAGTCCTTCACGCAGATCATGCGATTGACCGATTCGCCAATACTGGTGGCGGTCAGCGCGAGTACGCCGTTCAAGACGCTCGGCCAGTTGATAGATGCAGCCAAGCTCGGTGCCGACCCGATTTCGTATGCCTCATCCGGTATAGGCAGCCTGCAGCATCTGCTGGGCGAGCTGATCGCGCGGGAAACCGGGGCGCGCTTCAGCCATATCCCGTATCGCGGCGGCGGCCAGGCCGTCTCCGATCTGGTGGCCGGGCACGTGCGACTGGGGATGCTGGGCATCGCGCCGTTGCTGCCCCACATACAGGCCGGGCGTGTCCGGGCTCTGGCTGTCAGCACTGCGGAGCGCGTTCCCTCCCTTCCAGACGTGCCCACGCTCAAGCAGGCCGGGGTTAATCTTGTCGCCACTTCCTGGACCGGCCTGGCCGGCCCGAAAAACATGCCGGCACCCATCGTCGACCGGCTCTTCCGGGAGTTGAGCCAGATCCTGAAGGAACCGGACGTACGTGCCAGGCTCGAACCGCTGGGCCTGACGCCCAGCCCGCTGGACGGCGCGGCGTACGTGGCATTCACCCGCTCGGACCGCGATCTGCAGATGAACATCGTTCGCGAGCGGAACATAGCTTTGCAATAACTGCGGCAATAACTGCGGCAATAACTGCGGCAATAACTGCGGCAATAAATGCGGGAGCAGATGCGGCCATGGATGCTTCTATGGATGCCGCAAGAGACGCACGAACTTTCGTCAACCCGTTCATGGTGAAGTGATGACCAATATCGTACTCGTGCTTGCCGACAACCTGGGCTGGGGGGAACTGGGCTGCTACGGCGGCGGTTCGCTGCGGGGCGCGCCTACGCCCCGCCTCGACAATTTAGCCGCGCAAGGACTGCTGCTGCAGAATTTCAATGTGGAAAGCGATTGCATCCCGACGCGCAGCGCGCTGATGACCGGCCGTCATCCCATCAGGACCGGCGGCACGCAATCGCAACCGCCCGGCGTGCCGCACGGGCTGACCCGCTGGGAGATCCTGCTGCCCCAGTTGCTTGGCGAGCGCGGCTATGCCACGGCGCATTTCGGAAAATGGCACCTCGGCGACCTGCCGCAACGCCTGCCCAATGCGCGCGGCTTCGATGAATGGTATGGCATACCGCGGACCTCGCACGAGTCGCGCCATACTGGCTCCCCCGGGTTCGATCCTGCGGTGTCCAGCATTCCGCAGGTGATGCGGGGGCGCAGCGGTGAGCCATCGGAGCATGTCAAAGTCTACGATCTGGAGGCGCGGCGCCGTATCGACTCGGAGCTGATCGAACTCTCCATCGACTTCCTGCGCCACCAGCAGGCGGCGCGCCGTCCGTTCTTCCTCTATGTCCCGCTTACCCAGCTGCATTTTCCGACTTTGCCGCACCCGGAGTTTTCCGGCCGCAGCGGCGTCGGCGATTTCGCGGACAGCATGATGGAAATGGATCATCGCGTCGGCGTCCTGCTCGACGAACTCGACGCGCTGCATATGGTCGAGGACACGCTGTTCATCTTTGCCAGCGACAACGGGCCGGAGTTCCGTCTCCCGGACCGGGGCACGGCGGGCTATTGGGAAGGCACTTATCACACGGCGATGGAGGGCGGCCTTCGCGCCCCGTGCCTGTTGCGCTGGCCGGGAAGAATTCCGCCCGGCAGCGTCAGCAACGAGATGGTGCACGTCGTGGACCTGTTCGCCACCTTGGCAAGGACGGGCGGCGCTGTCGTGCCCGATGACCGGCCGATAGACGGCGTGGACCAGACGGACTTTCTGCTGCATCCGGGCGGCAAGTCCAGGCGCGAAGGCTTTCCTTTTTACATCAAGCAGGAATTGCGCGCGCTGAAGTGGCGCAACTGGAAGCTGCACCTGGTCTGGGAGCGCGAACCGAACGACGGACCGATCAAGCTCGAATCGCCGTACCTGTTCAATTTGCTGCAGGACCCGAAGGAAATGCGCAACGTTCTGGTTGAACAGAGCTGGGTGATAGAACCGATGCTGAAAATGGCGCAGGATTTCCAGCACAGCCTGCGCACCCATCCGCCGATCGCGCCGGGCAGTCCCGATCCGTCGTAGCGGGCGAGCCAGTGCGCTTTGCGCAGCGAGTGACGACCTGATCCGTTCGTCCTGTCGAAGGACGTCTGTCGAAGGACGGCCTCCGCCTCCCGAACGGTGAGCAGTCCAGTCGTACATTCGCGTGGATGCCTCAAATGACTTCGACCAGGTCGGAGTAGCGGCGGAGGATTCCATCCGCGGTTACCAATTTCAACGGTTCAGACATGGCTTGCGCAATGAGCATGCGGTCGAAAGGGTCGCGGTGGTATTCCGGCAGACTGGCGGCCAGAGCGCTATGGGTGGCGGTGATCGGCAACTCGATGAATCCGCTCGACCCGATTCCGGCGACCAGATCGCCACTGCTGGCCTGCAATCTGCCTTGCCGGATTTTAATGCCGGCTTCCCAGATTGACGCTGCACTGATGAACACGACATCGGCAATTTCAATCCGGTTGAAAACGGACTTGTGCAGTTTGCGCGATGCAGCGAGGTACCAGAGGAAGATGTGGGTGTCGAGCAACAGCCGCATCAGGCCTTCCCTTCAAAGGCATCCAGCAGGTCGTCCGGCAATGGTGCGTCGAAGTCCGCAGCGATCCTGATTTTCCCTTTCAGGAAACCCGGTTTGCGTAGTGGTTTGGCGGGGTTGATGCGCGTCAATTTCGCCATCGGCTTCCCGGATTTTGCGATGACGATATCCTTTCCCTTGCCGACTTCCTCAACCAGCCTGGAAAGGTGGGTTTTTGCTTCGTGGATATTGACGGTGCGCATGTTGTTTTCGTACTCCAAAATTTCTACTCCAAGGTACTTAGTTTAGTTTAGTCCAGTCGTACAAGTGAGGCAACCGTTCCGGACGCA
>SHXF01000058.1 GCA_009693435.1 Betaproteobacteria bacterium
TGCACCAGAGTCCCCTCGAACAATTCTCCGCTTTCGCTTGTCATCTCGATTCCATCTCGCGTTGTCATAGCTCTCTTAACGTACCAGCGCTCTAACCGTGGACCAGGTAGTACGGATATTTTTATAATTTTTCACAGGCTCTGAGGAGTAGATCGGTTTCATCGACCTGCACGGGCATTTTCTGGGCATAGACCGTGGCTCGCGATACCCCTGCCAGAACACATTGCCGGATCAGCGCCACCCCATCGCCTGAGTCGACCCACCCTTGCCGGGTCATGGCAGGCTGATCCCGGACTTTTCTTGAGCCAATCCAGCTCCACCTTGAGCATGCCAATCTCGCTGTAGAGCACCTCCGGCTCCCGGTGCGAGGCAATCGTCGATGCCATTGCCGCCTTGACCTGTGCTCACCCGATATAACCTGTCCTTTTAACTGTCCTTTTATAGTTCAAAATTATTGAAATATTCCTTTTCCGTCATATACATCAGTATCATATAAACTGCCCTTAATCCTCTCCAGAAAAGCGTCCCTGTCAATGTCCGACCCCGCCGTTTTTCAGCCCTTGTTCCCGGAGGAACACACGCTCGGCCCGCTGCATGAACTCGCCTCCGCGCTCATCAAGGAGTGTCATGGTTTGGCCGGGCTGGCCGGCAAACCGGTGAAGCAGGCGCTTCGGTCAAAGCTGCGCGCCATGAACTCTTACTACACCAACAGGATCGAAGGGCAGCACACGCGGCCGGCAGACATCGAGCGCGCGATACGCAAGGAATTCGATGCCGACGCCGCCCTCGCCGGAAAACAGAGGGTTGCCGTTGCGCACATGGATCTCGAGGAACAATTCGAAAAGCAACTCTCCGGCGTGGCTCCCAAGGCGCTTTTCGACCCCGCTTTGGTTCGCGGTATTCACCGGGAGTTCTATGGCAAGCTTCCCGGCGAAGACCGCTTTACCGATCAGCATGAGCCGATCATCCCGGGCGAACTTCGAACGCGGGATGTGACGGTCGGACGCCACGTTGCCCCGCCGTGGCCGGACGTGGCCGGTCTGCTGGAGGCATGGGCTGAACGTTACCGGAAGCTGGCGGGAACCGAGTTAATGCTCATCGGTGCCGCCTGCTCGCACCACCGGCTTTCCTGGATACACCCGTTCATGGACGGAAACGGCCGGACAGCCCGGCTGCACGCGCATCTGCTGCTCGACTCCATGGGATTGACCCAGGGCCTCTGGTCGCCAATGCGGGGATTGGCCCGCACCCGTGATCAGTATTACGCGAAACTCAACAATGCCGATCAACTGCGGCGCAATGACTACGACGGACGCGGGCCGCTCTCCCAGGAAGATCTGATCGCATTTGCCGGGTATTTCCTGGAAACCTGCATGGACCAGGCGCGATTCATGCGGAATCAATTCGACCTGGGATCGATGAAAGATCGATTGCGCGCGCTGCTCGGCTATTTACAGGACAGGCCCTGGCAAATCGGCAGCGAGAAATCGCTGGTCAAACCGGACGCCCTTGAAGCGCTCCACTATGCAGCCATCGCAGGGCCGCTGGAACGTTCGCGTTTCATAGCCATGACAGGTTTGGGAGATCGAACCGGGCGCAGGGTGCTGGCAAGCCTTCTCGATTACGGCTTGTTATCGGCTGAAACGACACGAGCGCCGGTAAACTTCGCGATACCGCTTTCGTCACTCAGGTTCCTGTTCCCCAACCTCTGGCCGGAAGTCGAGGCGGACTGACGCGGTATTCATCGGACAATATATTAATGACAGTATATATACTTCTCGGTAACGTCCGTCCTGCCTGGCATTATACGAAATAATTCACTAAATTTTCCACGTTCCCCCGCCCGCCGAGCACCCGCCCCTATTCCGCCTATTTGTGTACATCCATCCCTGCATGGATGGAAACGGCCTGCTCGCGCTTCCTGATGAACCTAATGCTCGCATCGGGCGGTTACGAATGGACCGTGATCCCCGTCGAACAGCGCGGCCAGTACATGGATGCACTCGAACGCGCGAGTTCATTCGGCGACATCACACCGCTTGCTGGCCTCGTCACCGGCCTGATGGCGGGGCAACCGCCGATGCCATTGCCGCCTTGACGGATAGCGCCTAGTAGAGACTATTGTGCCCCGACCCGGGTCTGTCAGCCAATGGCGAGTCGCACCGGTTTGCCGATTCGGCCAAGCATGTTGACAAGGGTGTCGATGGTGAACTTGCTCACCTTCATGTTCACCACATCCGAAACGCGCGGACGGGAGACCATGAGAATCTCTGCCGCTTCCGCCTGCTTCAGATGGTTTTCGGCAATCCATTGGGACAGTTCGCTCATTAACTGCTTTTTCAGCGCCCTGGTGTCATTGATCTGGCGCCGCGACGCGGCATGCAGCCGATCGGCTTCGGCCGCGGGGAAACCCAGTTCCCGAAATAGATTTGCGCCGGGCTTCGTCACATGGCGGATTCTGGTATCGATTGTCATTTCCCCCACTTCCTTTCTCATGCCACGGCCCGATAGCGTGCTTGCGCAATATCCTTGTCGTGCTTCGTTGTCGCTTCTGTCTTCTTCTGGAAGCGATGCAGGACATACACTGCTTCTATACGAGATTCAAGGAAAGGGGAGCATCAGTTGCGCGAGCGTTTCGCGCAGGCAATGCAGGTTGCATTGCGCAAAACGATTCGGTGCGCTTCCCGGTTGACGGGACCGCCCGGCAAACGCGCGCGCTATTGCGCCGTCGCTTCCCTATGAGGGAGTTGATCCGGAAACCGGCGCCGGAGCGTCACCGGCAGCTATATCAACTATTGGATACCCACTGCCCGCTAACGTCCGATATATGGGGAGTTCTACGGAATAATTCTCTGAATTTCCGAATTTCCCAGGCGCATGCGCGTACTCCGCCCTGATGTTCGCTTCGCTGGAGGCACTTCGAGCGTTCCAGGAAAACGGATTGCGCGCCGGCTTCTTGCGGTCCGGCGGCACTTCGCGCCGCGTCGTTGTCGAAGGACAAGTAGCGGTAGCCGCGGCGCTCGCCGACGGGGCGAGCCAGCGTAGTCTTGCCGCGTTGCGTCGTACTGGAATTATTGCGGGCCCCCCCGCCGCCGATGGGCACGCGCGGTCCGCAGGCGTCCACGACAAGTTTTTTGCCGGAGAGGCTGTTGTTGCCTTCGGGGCCGCCCGCTTCGAAGGCGCCGGCGAATCGGCGATGCCGGGGCTGCTCGCGCTATACTTTCGCATCACACGGAGGTCGTCTAATGAAAACGATGAGCTTTACCTATTGGAAGGACGGCAGGTTCTACATCGGCTTTCTCAATCAGTATCCTGACTACCAGACCCAGGCAACGACAAAAAGCGAATTGACCGAAAACCTCAAAGACCTGCTGAAAGACATTGAATCCCGCGAGGTACCGTTTATCCGAAAAGTGGAAGAACTGCAGGTCGCGTAGATGAAGCGACGCCAATTGATCAAGACACTTGAAAGCATGGATTGCAAACTGGTGCGACATGGCGGGCGACACGATTGGTACACGAATCCCGTCACAAGGCAGTCTCAACCTGTTCCGAGGCACAACGAGATCAACGAGCAATTAGCCAAGTCCATCATCAAGAAGCTTGCCGGATCCTGATCCGAAATTTCTGGGTCGATTGCATGCCGGAAGGCGCCGGCGCCGTTGACGGTGAGCTGTTCGAGCCGCGTAGCCGAGATGCCCGGCAGGTGAATATCCGGCACACATGAAGTTATTCCCGGGATTCCGATCCATTCGAAAATCCCGGGCCTGACCCTCAAGCAATTACGGACGGCAAACCATGACCACGCTGGAGCTGAAATTGAACCTGCCGGACCGGGCGGCGCGCGAGGCGCAAGCGGCGGGGCTGCTCAGGCCGGAGGCGCTCGCGCAGATGCTCAAGGACGCCATGCGCCGGTGCGCCGGCCAGACCTTGCTCGACGGCGCTGCGCGCGCCACAGCAGCCGGCGGCGTGCCGATGTCGATGAAGGATATTCAGGCCGAGGTGAACGCCGTTCGCCGCAGCCGCAAGGCCCGCAGCCGCGCATGAGACTGGTACCTGACACCCATGTGCTGGTATCCGCATTTCTCTGGAAAGTCAAACACAGGCGACTAATCGGTAGGCAAGAAATACCCGATCGCGCCAAGCTTCGTCACGTGGTGGATGCTTGTATCGATCGTCATTTCGCCGACTTTCATTCAGCAGGAAGTTTGTCCAGAATCCGGCGCCTTAGCCGTACCAGTAGTTATATCAATCCTTGGATATAAACCGCCCGGTAACGACCGATATATGGGGAGTTCTACGGAGTAATTCCCTGAATTACCGGGTTTCCCCGGCACCCGCCCCTACTCCGCCCTGATATTCGCCTCGCGGATGATGCGCGCCCAGTGGGCGGTCTCGGACTTGATCTGCGCGGCGAATTCCGCAGGGGTGTTGGCCACCGGATAGAGGCCCTGCGCGGCCAGCGCGGCGCGCACCTCGGGCAGGTTGACGATGGCGGCGATCTCCGACTGGATGCGCCGCACCAGTTCCGCCGGCGTGCCGGCCGGGGCCATGGCGCCGTACCAGGAGGCCACGTCGAAATCGCGGATGCCGGCTTCCTCCACCGTGGGCAGGTCCGGCGCGGCCGGCGAGCGCTTCGCCGTGGTCACCGCGAGCGCGCGCAGCTTGCCCGCCCTCACCTGCGGCATCAAGGTCGGCACCGAGCCGAACATCAGGGTGATCTGCCCGCCCATCAGGTCCTGCATCGCCTGGGTCGTGCCCTTGTAGGGGACGTGCACGATGTCGATGACGGCGCTGCGCTTCAACAGTTCGCCCGCCAGGTGCAGGCTGGAGCCGATGCCGGGCGAGCCGTAGGTCACCTTGCCCGGGTTCGCCCTGGCGTGGGCGATGAATTCCTGCACCGTTTTCGCCGCCAGCGACGGATGCACGGCGATCATGTTCGGCGCCGTCGCAACGAGCGTCACCGGAACGAAGTCGCGATCCCAGCTGAAGGGCATTTTCATCAGCGTGGCGTTGATGGTGATGTTGCCCTGCGGCACGAACAGCAGCGTGTAGCCGTCGGAAGCGGCGCGGGCGACCAGCTCGATGCCGATGTTGCCCGCCGCCCCGGGCCGGTTTTCGACGATCACCGGCTGGGCGCTGCGCGCCTGGAGTTTCTCGGCGACGGTGCGCGCCAGCACATCGATCGGGCCGCCCGGCGGAAACGGCGCGACGATCCGCACCGGCCGCGCCGGCCACGATTGCGCGAGCGCCGCGCCGCACGCCGCGGCAAGCAGCAGCGCAACCAGCACCCGCAACCAGCGACTCACGAATTCGACGCGTTGCGGATCGCCGTGACGTCGATTTCTATGAGGCAGCCGATGCCGGCGAGGCCCTTGATCTCAATCATGGTGGAGCACGGCCGGGGCTCGGGAAAGAATTCGTTGCGGGCGCGGCCGAACTCGGGGCGCTTGCCCATGTCGGTGACGTATACGGTCATCTTCACCACGTCCGCGACGCAGGCGCCTGCGGCCTCGAGCATGATGCGGATCTTCTCCATGCATGCCTTCGCCTGCAGGTACATGTCGCTGCCGCCGGTCGGCTGGCCGTCCGCGCCACGCGCCGTCATCCCGGAGATGAAGATCTGGTCGCCCACCATCAGGCAATTGGAATAAATGCCGTCCGGCGGCTCGGCCAGGTGCGGCGATACGATTTTTCGGATAGTCATGGGTGCTCCTTCAGATGGGCAGGGGTTGGGGTTACAGGGGCAGGGGTTGCCAGCCTTGGGATTGCCAGCCTCGGGGTTGCCAAGCCTTGGGATTGCCAAGGCAAGGGCAGGCCGGCGGCGGCCAGCGCCGCGAGTTGCGCCTCGGCTTCGCTGCGCATCCAGCGGCGCACCCAGCTGACGCCGGTGTCGTGATCGTAGAGGAACTCGCGCTCGCACGCGTCCGGCTCGATTTCCTCCATCAGGGCGCGGTCCTGCTCCAGCACCGCCCAGTGGCGCGCCTCCAGCCGGTTGCGATAGAGGAAGCGCCACACGTTGCGCTGCCAGCCCGCGACCTTGCGGTTGCGCCAGAAGAAATTCGCGCAGCGTCCGTCGCCGATCGGCGTGCCCATGAAGATGATGCCGAAGTTGCCCCCCGGGCCGCCCGTCTTCGGATACGGAATCTCCAGGCGCGCGTAGCAGATGTGGGGGTCGCACCACTCGCTCCAGTCGAAATTCACGTCGCGCTGGGTGACCTTCTCGAAGACAAAACCGGTTTCGGTGTTGCGGATGCGGAACTTCGCCTCTATGTCGCCCGCCGCCATGGAATGCGACTGCCGGTGCAGGAAGGTGCCGTGCATCGGGTCGAGGTTGTTGTCCACGCCGTAGCGGTAATCGACCCGCCATTCGGTATAGCAGAGGAAACGATCGTAGTCCTCGCCCACCAGCTGCGGCGGCAGTTGCAGGGGCTGCGGCTCGGCATGCAGCGCGTCGCCGAACCACGCGTAGATAGCGCCGTTCACCTCCTGCGACGCGTAGGTCATCACCGCGCGCTGGCCTTCGAGCCTGCAGCCGGGCGAACCCGGCACCGACAGCACCGTGCCGTCTCCGCCTATCTCCACCCCGTGATAGACGCAGGCGATGCGGTTGCCCAGGTGGCGCGCGAGCGACAGCGGCGCGCCGCGGTGCGGGCAATGGTCTTCCTGAACGTGCACCACACCGTCCATCGCGCCACTACCGGCGCCGCCGCCCAGTTCGCGCCACAGCACCAGTTTCAGTCCGAGGCGATACAGCGATAGCGGTTTGTCGCCGACGAAATGCGAGGGGCACAGCGCGTACCAGCGATTGCGCAGGCCGATTTTCAGCAGGGTCTGCACGTCTTCCTCGGTGGGCGGGGCGGCGCCTGCAGTACCCTCAGGGGCAGGCGCGGACTTGATGGTGGCCATCGCTAGGCTCCGAGCTGCGCCATCACGGCCTCGAACCGCTCGTCGGTCCACGTGTCACCGTTCGGCGTGCGCACGCCCTCCTGATTCAGCCGCGCCACCACGCCGGGCAGATCCCAGATGCCTGCGCCGAACGCCGCTTCGATCGCGTCGCCCAGCAGGTTCTCGTAGTGGTTGGGCGGGGAGCGCTGCGCCTGGCGCGCTTGCAGATATGGCGGCGGCAGGGCCGCGTCATGCGGAAATTTCATTTCTTGCTCCACTCCCCGGCCTGGTAGCGCGCCTTGATGCGCTCGCGCACCGGGACGAAATCATAGGTCGGATAAAACTCGGTGGAAAACACGCCCCACGCCGATCGCTCGATTTCGATGTTCACCTGGTTGAGCTTCTCCGGCGGCATGCGCAGCGTCACGATCTGCCCCAGACCCATCGCGACGGTCCAGGAAACGATTTCCACGCCTTCGGGCGGAAAGCGTTCCCACCACTGGCGCTCGGCCAGGGTGCCCTGGATCTGGTCGATGTTTTTGGTCTGGTCGTGCTTGAGAAATATCGTCACCAGTATGGTCTGGTCGCTCACTGGAGCCTCCGGTAGTGTGCAGCGATTGAAAAGGCCGCCGGCGATGCGGCGTGTCGCCGTCCGGCCGCAACGGCTGCATCATCTTCCGTGGCATCATCGATCCGCATCATCGAACCACGCATCATCGAGCCACGCAGCATCGAGCCACGCAGCATCGAACCACGCATCATCGAGCCACTTGACAAACCGCTACCGGAGGATGCTACACTGCGTTTCACTAAAGAACAATTGTTTCATATATGAAACACGACGCTTTTTTCAACCCGGTTTTCCCACTGTTTCCTTCACTCAACATCACTTATAAATCATGACCGCAAAATGGCACGACGTCGGCCCGCCCGACGACCTGAACGAAGACCAGCCGATTACCGTCAAGGCCGCAGGAAGGGAAATCGGCATTTACGTACTCGACGGCAAGCACTATGCGCTGGAAGATGTCTGCCCGCATGCGTTTGCGCTCCTGTCGCAGGGTTTCATCATGGACGGGGAAGTCGAGTGCCCCCTGCATGGCGCCCGCTGGGACATCGCGACCGGCGCGCTGAAAGCCGAACCCGGCGGGCGGGACCTGAAATGCTATCCGTGCAAAGTCGAGGGCGGCCGGGTACTGGTCGAAGTGCCTGAATCCTGATCCAGCGGTCTTTTATTTTCCCTTTGTCTTTCCCCTTTGTCTTTCCCCCATGCGAGGCGAACGACCATGAACCACAACCCCCATCTCAAGCCGTGGCGCCAGCCGCAGCCGGCACGGGTAGCCGGAAAGGGCGCGATAGAAACGCCCGGCGAAGTGGCCAATATCGTCTGGCAGACGCGCTCCGCCGAACCGACCGAGTACGAGAACCAGCTCGGCGATGCGCTGGAAGCGGTATTCGAGTCCGGCGTCGCAACGCTGCCCGACGTGGTCGCCAAGCTCAATGACCTCGGCATGTTCGCCCCCGACGGTAGCCGCTGGTCCGAGGATTCGTTCCAGATCGAAATAAAACGCCTGGCCGCAAAATGAACGCCGTGTGCGGGATCGCGCAATCCCGACGCCCTGAATCCGGCTGCGCGTCTGGCTGCGCGTCCGGCTGCGCGTCCGGCTGCGCGTCCGGCTGCGCGTCTGTCTGCGAACTCGGCCGCGCGCGGGTCACCGACCGATAGTCATGGCAAGCAGCGCGACCGCGGCCTCCCCTCAGACCGGCGACCCTCACGGCGCCGTGGCCAATGTCGCGCGCATCCGCTTCGAAAAAGTCAGCAAGCGTTTCCTGCCGCAGAACGCGCGCGCGGGCAGCGGTGCCGGCGTGACGGCGGTGGAGGACGTGACCCTCGCGATAGGCGATGGCGAGGTGGTGTCGCTGATCGGCCCGAGCGGATGCGGCAAGAGCACCCTGCTCAACATGGGCGCGGGACTGTACCTGCCGACCGAGGGCGAAGTGACGGTCGATGGCGCAAGGGTCGAAGGTCCGAATCCGCATGTGGCCTTCATGCTGCAGAAAGACCTGCTGCTGCCCTGGCGCACCATCCGCGAGAATGTCGCGTTCGGCCTGGAGATCCGCCACGTGCCTGCAGCCGAGCGGCTGGAGCGCGCCGGCGCCCTGATGCTGCGTTGCCACCTGAAGGGTTTCGAGCGGCACTATCCGCACCAGTTGTCGGGCGGCATGCGCCAGCGCGCGGCCCTTGCCCGCACCCTCGCGGTGGACCCGCACGTGCTGCTGCTGGACGAGCCCTTCTCCGCCCTCGACGCCCAGACGAAAATGGTGCTGCAGGCCGACCTCGCGCGCACCCTGGCCGACGAGCACAAGACCGCGCTGTTCATCACCCACGACCTGATCGAGAGCGTGGCGCTGTCCGACCGGGTGCTGGTGATGTCGCAGCGCCCCGGGCGCATCGTGCGCGAGCTCATCATCGACATGCCGAACCGCGACGACCCGTTCTCGCGCCGGCAGCATCCGAGGATCATCGAGTACGCGAACGAACTGACCGCGTTGCTCGACATCACCCATCAGGAGTTGCAGTGATGGCTGCGGCTTTCAGGCGGATTTGCGCGCGAGCGCCGCGCAGATCGACGCGACCGGCGAGTGCGACCGGAACGCTCGGGTGAGCCCATGAGCAACGGCAACCCCACCTCCTTGTCGGCCAGGACAATCGCGGCGAGCTTCACCGTGCTCGTGGTGTTCCTGGTGGCGTGGGAATGGCTGCCGGTGCTGCTCAAGGTGCCGCCCTTCATCCTGCCGCCGGCCTCCAGGACCTGGTCGGAGTTCCTGCGCATGCTCGCAACCGAGCGCCTGCTGTGGCACAGCGGCATCACGGCCATGGAAGTCATCGTCGGCTTCATCCTCGGCTCGATGCTGGGCATGGTCATCGGTTACGTCCTCGGGGTATCGCCGCGAACCGAACTGGTGCTCTCCCCCTACATCCTCGCGCTGCAGATCGCGCCCAAGGTGGCGTTCGCGCCGCTGTTCGTGATGTGGCTGGGCTACACCGTCTATCCGAAAATCCTGGTTGCCATCCTGATCGTGTTCTTTCCGGTGATGGTGAACGTGCTCACCGCGATACGCACCGTGGACCCGGACCTCGTCAACCTGGCGCGCTCGTTCTCCTCGACGCGCCTGCAGATATTCCGCATGATCGAATTTCCGGCGACGATGCCGCCGCTGTTCTCCGGACTGCGCATCGGCGCCACGCTCGCGGTCATCGGGGTGGTGGTGGGCGAGCTGGTCGGCGGCAATATCGGCCTGGGCTACCTCCTCGTATCCGGAGAGGGCCAGGGCAACACCGCCATGGTGTTCGTCACCATCATCATGCTCACCGTGATAGGCATCGTTGCCTACGGCGCGGTGGTGCTGGCCGAGCACAGGGTGCTGCATTACATGCCACGCGCGCAGCACACCGCGGTTTGAACACGGGTTTGAACACGGGTTTGAACACCGATCGAACGGAGGGTGCCATGACAGTCGCAGAGAAAATCCATCCCGACAGAATCCGCGCAAAGGTGCAAAGCGGCCTGCACAATGTCTGGCATCCGGTGCTGCCTTCGTGGCGCGTACACGGCGCACCGGTGGGCATCACCCGCCTGGGGGAGAACATTTCCCTGTGGCGCGACAAGGAGGGCGTGGTGCGCGCCATCGAGGACCGCTGTCCGCACCGCGGCGCGCGTCTCTCCTTCGGCTGGAACCTCGGCGATCGCATCGCCTGCTGGTATCACGGCATAGAGCTGGACGGCTCGGGCACGGTGAAGAACGTCCCGGCGGTCCATGGCTGCCCGCTGGAAGGGACGAAATGCGTGCGCTCCTATCCGGTAAAGGAATTGCAGGGCGCGATTTTCCTGTATTTCGGCGATGAACTCCATCCCGAGCCGTGCGCCTTCGAGCCGCCGGAGCAGCTCGCTTCGCCGGAATGGGGGGCGATGCTGTGCACCAGCTACTGGAACTGCAACTGGCAGTACGCCGTCGACAACGTCATGGACCCAATGCACGGTGCCTATCTGCACGCGCTATCGCACTCGATGGCCATGGGCGACAAACAGGCGGAAATGCACATCCGCACAACCGACACCGGCATCGTGTTTGAGAAGACGGGGCAGCGCGGCGTCAATTTCGACTGGGTGGAATGGGGCGAGTCCGGCAGTTGCTGGCTGCGCCTGTCCATCCCCTACCAGAAAAAATTCGGCCCCGGCGGCCCCTTCTACATCATCGGCTATGCCACGCCGATAGACGATGACCACTGCGAGGTGTTCTTCTGGCGCTGCCGACAGGCCACCGGCTGGCAGCGCGACGTGTGGAAATTCCTCTACAAGAACCGCCTCGAGGGCCTGCATTGGGACGTGCTCGAGCAGGACCGGCTGCTGCTGGAGAACATGGCGCCCGGCGCGCGCGACAACGAGTTCCTCTACCAGCACGACCTGGGGCTGTCGCGCGTCAGGCGGAGGCTGGAGAGAAAAGCGGCCGAGCAGCTGGGCGCACTCGACCAGGCACGCGCCGAGAAGGCACGCGCCGACCAGACACGCGCCGACCAGACGTCCGAGAACGCCGCCGGCCAGCCGCAAGCGGCCGACTGAGCCCGCGGACCCTGACCCTGCGGCCATGACCTCCCTGTCCCTGAACGGCAAGCGCGTCCTCGTCACCGGCGGGGCGCGCGGGCTGGGCAAGGCATTCGCCGCTGCGGCGATCGCCGCCGGCGCGCGCGTCGCCATCGCCGACATACTGGAAGACACGGGGCACGCCGCAGCCGCGGAAATCGGCGCGTCGTTCTTCCCGCTGGATCTCGCCTCGCCGCAGTCCATAGAAGCCTGCGTGGCCGCGACGGCTGCGGCGCTGGGCGGCATCGACGGCCTGGTGAACAACGGCGCCATCACCAACTCCGGCGGCAAGACGATGGACGAACTCGACACCGGCGTCTGGGACCGCGTGATGGCAGTCAACGTGCGCGGCACCTGGCTCGCGAGCCGCGCCGCCATCGCGCACCTGGGCGCATCGGGCGCCGGGCGCATCGTCAACATCGCCTCGGATACTGCGCTCTGGGGCGCGCCGCGCCTCATGGCCTATGTGGCGAGCAAGGGCGCGATCATCGCCATGACCCGTTCCATGGCGCGCGAACTGGGCGACGCCTGCATCACGGTCAACGCGGTGGCGCCCGGACTGACCCTGGTGGAAGCCACCGAATACATACCGCAGGACCGGCACGACCTGTACCTGCACGGCCGCGCCCTGAAGCGCCAGCAGATGCCGGAAGACGTGTGCGGCGCGGTGCTGTTCCTGTTGTCCGACCTAGCGAGCTTCATCACCGGCCAGCTGCTGCCGGTCAACGGCGGCTTTGTGATGCACTGAATCGCGCATTCAATCGCACATTGAATCGCACATTGAATCCCGAATTAAATCCGAATTTGAATTTCGTGAACGACTGAAGGAGAGAATCATGGGTGAACCCGCACCGAAAGAAGTGACCAAGCGCTCCTGGGACCGCCCCGAGGGCAACAGTTTTTCGCAATGGATGGAATCGCGGGTCGCGCGCCTCTCGACGCGCCGCTACGACTGGGACGCGCTGAAGTTCCAGGCCGATTTCGATCCGAGGTACAAGCGCGCGCAGATGCGCTATGTGGGCACCGGCGGCACCGGCGTCTCCAGCGACGCCACGTCGGTGCCGGCGGAGGGCTTCACCTTTTCCACCATGATCATCCCGGCGGGCCACGAGGGCCCGATGCACCTGCATACCGACGTGGAAGAGATTTTCTTCGTCATCCGCGGCAAGGTGAAGGTGATGTGCGAGAAGGACGGCGAGAAGTGGGAGGTGATCGTGACCGACCGCGACCTGATTTCGATTCCCCCGGGCGTGTACCGCGGCGAAATCAACATCGGCGAGGAAGACGCGCTGATGTGCGTGATGCTGGGCGCCGCCAAGCCGAACACGCCGACCTATCCGCCTGATCATCCGCTCGCCAGCATCAAGCGGCCGGCGAAGTAAGGATACGGGCGGCGAAACGGACGACGCGGTCGCACCTACATGGCGCAGAAGAGCATGGCAGAGCGCAGCCCGGCACAGGCCGATGCAAGCCTGGAAGACCGGCTTGCACGCGTGCCGGTGCGGGAATTCCGCACCGCGCGCGGCGTGATTTCGCTGCGCGAAGCCGGCGCCGGGCCGGCACTGGTGCTGCTGCACGGCATCGGCTCGAATTCGGGCTCCTGGCTGCACCAGCTCGAATCGCCCGAGGGCAGGCGCATCATCGCCTGGGACGCGCCGGGCTACGGCACCTCCACGCCGCTCGCGTCCGCATCGCCGTCGGCAGCCGACTACGCGGATGCGCTGACTGCGCTGCTGGATGCGATGGCCATCGACCGGTTGCTGCTGGTGGGACACTCGCTGGGCGCGCTCATGGCGGGGGCGTTCGCCGCGCGCCATCCGCAGCGCCTGCACGGTCTCGCGCTGCTCAATCCGGCCGGTGGCTACGGCAATGCCGATCCCGCCCTGCGCGAAGAGCGGCTGGCGAGCCGACTGAAAATGATGGACGAACTGGGGCCCGCAGGCATGGCGGCGCAGCGCGCGAGCAACCTGCTCTCCCCCGCGGCGCCGCCGGGAGCGCTGCAACTGGTGAGCTGGAGCATGCGGCGGCTGGATCCCGCCGGGCACGAACAGGCGGCACGCATGCTGGCCGGGGGCAAGCTGGCGGAGGACGCGGCGCGCTTTCCCGGCCGGGCGCTGGTGATGTGCGGCAGCGAAGACCGCATCACGCCGGAAGCCGGCTGCCGGAAAATCGCCGAGTGCTTCGCACACGGCGCCTATCGCTCGCTGCACGGGCTGGGCCATGCGTCCTATGCCGAGGCGCCGGCGCTGGTGAACGCGGCGCTGGCTGAATTCGGCCGAGAGGCGGGCGCCTGGTGAACGCTGCACTGCCTCAATCGCGCTATCGCGTGCCGGGCCTGGAACGCGGCCTGCAGATCCTGCAGCTATTCGATCGCCAGCAGACCCGGCTCACCCCGCCCGACATGGCGCGCGCGCTCGGCATACCGCGCTCGACGGTGTTTCGCCTGTTGCAGACGCTGGAGCAGCTCGGTTTCGTGGAACGGCAGGACAGCGGTTATCAGCTCGGTCCGGCGGTGCTGCGGCTCGGCTTCGAATACGTTGCCTCGCTCGCCATCAGCGACGTCGCGCGGCCGGCGGTGGAGGGCTTGCGCGACGAGACCGGTTTTTCCGCGCAGTTGATGATACGCGACGGGCGCGACGCGGTATGCGTGCTGAAAGCGGCCAGCACCTCGGCCTTCGCCAGCAACGTCAATGTCGGGACGCGCCTGCCCGCGCACGCCACCATCTTCGGCCGCATGCTGCTGTGCGACCTGCCGGAGCGCGAACTGCTTGCGATCTTCCCCGAGGCGCGCCTGGCGGGCCACTCGCCGCAGACCCCCAGGACCGTCGCCGAACTGGCGCGCCTGCTGCGCGAAGACCGCTCGCGCGGCCATGCGGTCAGCGAATCGTTTTTCGAACACAGCATCTCCGCCATCGCCGCGCCGGTCAGGGACCAGAGCGGAAAAATCGTGGCGGCCACGGGCATTACCGTGCCGCAACCCCGCATCGAGCCCGCGGCCTTGCGCGCGCGGCTGATCAAGCAGGTGAGCGCGTCCGCAGCGCGCCTCGCCCACCGTCTCAATTTCCGCCCGGCCGAAGCGGCCTGACGGCAATCGCAGCAGATTTTTTTACAGAGGCATCAATGAAAACCACCGTAGGCGACGTTGTCGCAGCTTTCCTCGAACAATGCGGCGTGCAGGCAGCGTTCGGTGTGATATCCATCCACAACATGCCGGTGCTGGATGCGTTTCATCGCCGCGGCAAGATCCGTTTCGTTCCGGCGCGCAGTGAAGCGGGCGCGACCAACATGGCCGACGCCTATGCGCGCGTCACGCCGGGCCTGGGGGTCACCATCACCAGCACCGGCACCGCGGCCGGCAACGCCTGCGGCGCGATGGTGGAGGCACTGACGGGCGGCACGCCCCTGCTCCACCTCACCGGCCAGATAGAGATTCCTTACCTGGACCGCAATCAGGCCTACATCCACGAGGCGCGCGACCAGATGGCGATGCTGGCAGCAGTGTCGAAAGCCGCGTTTCGCGTGTGGAGCGCCGCATCGGCGCTGGCCACATTGAAGCTCGCGGTGCAGACGGCGCTGACGGCGCCCGCGGGTCCGGTGAGCCTGGAAATTCCGATCGATATACAGGCGAGCGAAATCGACTGGCCGGCGGATCTGTCGCCGCTGCCCGTGGCGACCAGCGTTCCTGCGGCGGCAGCGCTGGATGCGCTGGCGAATCGATTGGCGCAGGCGAAGCGGCCGTTGCTGTGGCTGGGCGGCGGCGCGCGCGGGGCAAGCGATGCGGTCCGGCGGCTGGTGGCGCTGGGCATCGGCGTCGTCACCTCCACGCAGGGCCGCGGCATCCTGCCCGAAGACCATCCCATGACGCTGGGCGCCTATACGCTGTATCCGGCGGTGGAGCAGTTCTACCGCAGTTGCGATGCGATGCTGGTGGTGGGGTCGCGGCTGCGCGGCAACGAAACGCTGAGATACAAGCTCGCCCTGCCCAAACCCCTGTATCGCATCGACGCCGATCCGGAGCAGGCGCAGCGCAATTACGCGAGCGATGCCTTTGTCGCAGGCGACGCACGCCTGGCGCTGGAAGGCCTGGCCGACCGCCTGCAGGGGCGCATGCGCTGCGACCCGGCGTTCGCCGGCGATCTGGCCGCCGCGCGCGACGCGGCCGCGGCGCTGGTGCGCAAGGGCATCGGACCGTATGCGGCGCTGGTCGAGCGCTTGCAGGAAATCGCCGGGCGCGACTACGTATGGGTGCGCGATGTCACCGTGTCCAACAGCACCTGGGGCAACCGCCTGCTGCGGATTTTCGGCGCGCATGACGGCGTGCACGCGCTCGGCGGCGGTATCGGCCAGGGCATACAGATGGGCATAGGCGCGGCCGTCGCAGAGCAGATGCGGCTGGAGCGCGCCAGTCCGCAGGCTGCGCGCGCTCGCAAGGTGCTGTGCCTGACCGGCGACGGCGGCCTGCAGGTCAACATCGGCGAGCTTGCCACGGCGGTGCAGGAAAACGCCGACATGATCATCGTGCTGATGAACGACCGCGGCTACGGCGTCATCAGGAACATCCAGGACGCGCAGTACGGCGGCCGGCGTTGCTACGTCGATCTGCACACGCCCGATTTTGCGCTGCTGGCGAAATCGATCGCGCTGCCGCACTTCCGCGTGCGGGACCTGGACGCGCTGCCCGCCGCGCTTGCCGCCGCGCTCGCGGCGCGCGGGCCGGTCATGGTGGAAATCGACATGATCGCCATCGGCCCCTTTGCCAGCGCCTTCGCCGGCCCGCCGGTGCGCGAGAAGGCGCCGGCATGATGCGCGTGCTGATGCTGGGCGGCGGCGCCATCGGCCGCGAAGTGCTGAAGCATGTGGCGGGCGATCCGTCGCTCTCCATCACCCACGTGCTGGAACTGCCGGCGGGCCGCGAAGCGCTGCAGCGGCTGCTCGGCGCGGGCACACAGGTCATCGGTTCGCTCGACGAGATGAAAGAGAAACCCGACCTGGTCCTGGAATGCGCCGGCCATGGGGCGGTCAAGGCGCATGTGCCGCTGTTGCTCAGGCGCGGCATCGACGTGCTGCTGGTGTCGGTGGGTTCGCTCTCCGATCCGGGCCTGCCAGAAGCGCTGGCCGCCGCGGCAGCGGAAGGACATGCGCAGCTGACCCTCATATCGGGCGCCATCGCCGGCATCGATGCGATTGCCGCGGCCAAGGTGGGCGGCCTCGATGAAGTCATCTATACCGGCCGCAAACCGCCGCTGGGCTGGCTCGATTCGCCGGCGGAGAAAATATGCGACCTGCGCAGCCTGCGCGAGGCCACGGTGATATTCCAAGGCAGCGCGGGCGAAGCGGCGCGCCTGTATCCGAAGAACGCCAATGTCGCGGCCACCGTCTCGCTCGCGGGACTGGGCCTGGAGAAGACCCGCGCCACCTTGATCGCCGATCCGGCCGTGACCAAGAACATTCACCACGTGCGCGCGCTCGGCGCATTCGGCGAACTCGAGATCACCATATCCGGGCGGCCATTGGCGGACAATCCCAAGACCTCGGCGCTGGCGGCCTACTCGGCGGTGCGCGCACTGCGCAACCGCGTGGCCGCCGTCTGCATATGACGACCACGCTGTCTGCGTATGACGGCCACGCTGTCTGCGTAGGACGGCCACGCTGTCTGCATTTGACGGCTGCTGTTCCGGATAGTTATACTTTTTTTTGTTGAAAACTCATTGTGAACAACCGTAATACGGCGACTTTAATGATAATTTCAGTGAATATTTGCGCCGTTACGGGAACCGCGAGAACCATCCGCAACAGGGCTGGACAGGATGGCGACAGTGGCAAGAGTAGAAAGAGGAGACCCGCGTGACCATCAAGCCCATTCTGATTGCCGGTGAGTGGCGGCAAGGCGCCGGACCGGTATATGCGTCGCACTATCCGGCGGACAACAGCATCAACGCCGAACTCGCCGCCGCCAGCGTTGCCGACGTGGAAGAAGCCATAGAAAAGGCCGATGCCGCCTGGCGCAAGCCGGACTGGCGCGACTTGAAGCCGCACGAGCGCGCGGGCTGCCTGCATCGCGTCAGCGCGCTGATACGCGAGCGCAGCGAGGAACTGGCGCAACTGCAGCGCCGCGACAACGGCAAGCCGATTAACGAAACGCGCGCGCTGGTGGCCAGCGCGGCGGGGACATTCCAGTTCTACGCGGCGGCCTGCGAAACGCTGGAACAGGCGCTGACCCCGGCGCGCGGCGATTTCTTCACCATGAGCGTGCACGAACCGATGGGCGTCGTCGCGGCGATCACGCCGTGGAACTCGCCCATCGCAAGCGAAGCGCAGAAGCTCGCGCCGGCTCTTGCCGCGGGCAATGCGGTGGTGCTCAAGCCCGCGGAAGTCACGCCGCTGATCGCGCTGGAATTGGGCAGGATCTGCGAACAGGCGGGCATCCCCAGGGGCGTGGTCAGCGTGCTGCCGGGCAAGGGCTCGGTCATCGGCGATGCGATCGTTAAACATCCGCTGGTGCGCAAGGTCGCCTTCACCGGCGGCACCGCCACCGGCCGCGCCCTGGCGCACCACGCGGCGGAGAAACTGATGCCGGTCACCCTGGAACTCGGCGGCAAATCGCCGACCATCGTGTTCGAGGATGCCGACATCGATCACGCGGTGAATGGCGTGCTGTTCGGCATCTTCAGTTCCACCGGCGAATCCTGCATCGCGGGATCGCGATTGTTCGTCCACCAATCCATTTACGGCAACTTCATGGAGCGACTGGTATCGGCTGCCAACGCGCTGCGCGTCGGCGACCCCGCCGATCCGGCGACGCAGATGGGGCCGATGATCACCAGCCAGCACCGCCAGAGCGTTGAAGACTACGTGGCGCTCGGGCAAAAGGAAGGCGGCAGGCTGCTCGCGGGCGGCGAGCGTCCCGGTGGCGCCTTGTTCGATCAGGGCTGGTATTACCGGCCGACGATACTGTCGGGCCTGTCCAATACAGCGCGCATCTGCCAGGAGGAAATTTTCGGGCCGGTACTGGTGACGCTGCCGTTTGCCGATGAAGCCGACCTGCTGCGCCAGGCCAACGACAGCGTCTACGGACTCGCCGCCGGCATCTGGACGCGCGACTACAAGCGCGCGTGGCGCGTCGCCCGCGCTCTCGAAACCGGCACGGTGTGGATCAACACCTACAAGCTGTTCTCGATATCCACGCCGTTCACCGGCATCAAGGAAAGCGGCCTGGGCACCGACAAGGGACGCCTCGGCATACTGCAATACATGAATCAGAAAAGCCTCTACTGGGGGCTGAACGACAAGCCTCTTCCCTGGGCCAACCCGCAATAGAAAACCAAGAGAAACACTGAACAAGTATCCATTTCCGGAAAAGCGTCAAGCGTGTTTCCCCTAGAATGAGGGATATTCAAGGGGGTGCCGCCCCCTTGTTCAGCATATCCCAAGGAACCCCATGAGCATACTCGGCATCGACTGCATCACCCACGGCGTGGAAGACATCGCGCTGTGCCGGCGTTTTTTCCTCGACTGGGGCCTCGCGCTTGCCGGCGAGAACGCCCATGGCCTGGACTTCGAAACGCTAAACGGCTGCCAGGTGAAAATCCGGCACAAGGACGATGCGTCCCTGCCCCCGCCCATGGAACCGGGCGCCACCTTGCGGGAAGTGATCTGGGGCGTGCAGTCCGGCGCCGACATCGACATGCTCACGGGCGCGCTTGCCCGCGCGCCTGGTTTTGCCGCACAAGACGGCCAGGTCAGGTGCATCGATCCGACCGGCCTCGGCATCGCGTTTCGCGTCACGCGCAAGCGCAACCTCGATGTCAAGGGCATGCCGCTCAACACCTGGGACACGGCAGGGCGCGGCGTCAACGTGGTGGGCAAGATCTACGAGCGCGGGCAGCCGATCGAAGTCGGGCACGTGGTGCTGTTCACCGACCGGCTGGCGGACATGGAAACGTTCTACAGGAGCATCGGCTACTGCGTGTCGGACCGCTATCCGGGACGCGGCCTGTTCCTGCGCTGCGCGGCCGAAGGCGGACACCACGATCTCTTCCTGCTGCAGCTGCCGACCGGGAAGAAGGGCCTCAACCATGTCGCCTACGCGGTGCGCGACGTGCATGAAGTGTTCGGCGGCGGGCTGCACATCACGCGCTGCGGCTGGGACACCGAACTCGGCCCGGGCCGCCATCCGATTTCATCCGCTTATTTCTGGTACGTGAAGAGCCCCGCAGGCGGGCTGGCGGAGTACTACACCGACGAGGACATGCTGGACGCGAACTGGCAGCCGCGCGAATTCGAATCGAAGCCGGAAGCATTTGCCGAATGGGCCATCTTCGGCGGCATCGACGGCGTCACGCGGCGCCAGAAGTCGGGGCCCGCCGGTGTGCAGGAAGCGGCGAAAACCACCGCGGGACAGGCGGCGCGCTGACAATTCGAAGCGCGTTTCGCGCGAGCAGCCGGGACCGAGATACCGGCGAAATCCAACCGCCTGCCGCGCTCAAAAAAAGGCAGGCGAACCGGGCAGCTTGCGGAGCCTTTGTTACCGCGCCAGATACAACTCGACGCGGTCGCTTGTCCACGTCGCGACGCCTGAACCGAAAAAGTCGGCATCCTCTGTCCAGACGGGGCAACCTATCGACATCGCGCATGCGAGTACAGGCCAGTCATGGGCATCGCGAACGGCAATCCGCTGCAGGGCCTGTTGCTGCAGTTCTGCGTACAGGTCAAGGTAAATGGGTTGAACGATGGACTCAAGACGGTCCAGAACCCTCATTGCCACGGCGCTGTCGACGCCGCGCTTCTCCAGCAACGGCGGCAGGTATTTTCTGGCATCGGCATACGCCACGTCGGGTGCGAAGAATTTGGCCGTTGCCGCGTACTTGAATACAAGTTCCCGCACCCTCTTTCCCAACACCGCCCGAATAAGAATATTGGCGTCAAGGACGATGGCTTTACCGCTCATTTTGCTGCGGGTTTGCGCTTTTTGCGCGAGTTGGCCTGCTTGCGAACAGCTTTGAAATCAGCGACAGCCGCATCGACATCTACACCCTGCGCGGCAAGCATCTGGTCCAATGTCTTGCTGGCCTTCTTCAGTGCCGCAATATTTGCGTCGACCTGGCCTTGCGCGGGAATGAAGTAACCCACGGTTTGACCGTGACGAGTTACTGCTACGGGGGTGCTGGAGGCGATGTATTCGGCCAAGTCTGCCCGGAACTCCCGAATGCCTACTTTTATGGTTTCCATGAAATTTCCTCATGATGAGCAAGCGCAGTTTGTTAATCCATGTGTACACATTTTACGCTGGGACAAGGAGAATATGCAATGCAACCAGCTTATCCGCCTCGACGTCGGCCTTTGCAGCAGTGATTGAAGGAATGGGTGGTAAAACGGACCTTGGAGGGGTGTCACTGCACCCGGGCGCAGCAGCCTATCGTCGCGGTCAATCGTTGATTTATCGCCGGCGTGCATCGCGGTTCGACAAGCCTGCGCCCGAGTCCTGCGAACTGCTGAAATGCGGCGTTGCCGACGGCGCCTTTTTCCCGGCTTAAAGCGTGATCTCGTTCAAGCTCAATACGGTGGTGAAATATGCGGCGCCGATTCCCGGCGGGTTTTACAACCTCGCCTTCAGGTTTATTCTTGACCCAGAACGCGTGGGACAAAATCTCCAGGCGGGACCAGGACATGATCGAAACGCTCAACGGCCAGTGCATTGCCCGCCGCGCCGGAAAACGCCTGACGACCCCGCCCCGACGCGGAGCGGCGCTTACGCTGCCAGGGCTTTTTCCACCTGCGGCCAGAGATCCACGCCTGCCGGGTGACGCAGTCAATCGTTGCGCTGTCAATCAATCATTGCCGGCGCCGGGCGCCGGTACCGCGAGCGGAGATCTGCGCAACCACTGCTGAGGCATGCCGGCATGCGGATCCGCCGCTGCCAGGCGCCGCGTGCCTTCGCTTCACCCCGCGAACGGATCGGACGGCTCGCCCGGGCGGGGCGCAATACCTGTCGTCACCACGATGCTGGCGAGGATCGCATAGAACCCGGCAACACTCAGGATCTCGATGACGCCCGTCTGGCCGAGCACCTTTTCCGCAGTGGCATACGTGGCATCGGTGACGCCCTGCCCCGCGTGGAGTTCGCGGAACAGATCGTAGACGGCCTTCTCCGCCGGATCGGCGAAGCTGGGCGTCTTCTTCGCGCGTATCGCCTCGATCACGGCTGCGGAAATGCCCGCGCTCAATGCCTGGGACGACTGCGCATTCCACACGTAGGCGGCATTCCAGTGGCGCGCGGTCATGCTCACGGCGAGCAGCGCCAGCTTGCGCGGCACCGAAATGCCGTCGCGAAGGTAGTCGGCATAGTGGGCCGCGCGCTCCGCCAGTTCCGGATTGCGCAGCATGTGGGCCCAGGGGCCCTGGATCTTGCCGCCACGATTCCTGGCGATGCCTTCGCCGAGCTTGCGCGTCGCCTCGTCGAAGTCCTCCGGCTTGAGTTCGGGCATGCGTAACATCGGTGTTCTCCCATTGGTTATCGTTTTTCGGGTAAGTCGGACGCATGCTACCGCGGCTATCGGGCAGCCGTCACGATGGATCCGGCTGCTCCTCCAGGATCTTTACCACCGCCTTGCCGAACACGGCGAGGTCGCGCGTGCCGGTGCGCGCCGCCTGCAGCACTATCTTCCAGTCGACCTGGATGTATTCGTGCACCAGCACGTTGCGAAATCCCGCAGCCAGCCGCAGGCGCTCGGCGAGGACCCGGTCTATGAGACCGAGGCGGCCAAGCTCCGCAAAGGCATCGCCCGCGCTCGCCGGCATGGTGCGATGCGCCGCGCACAGGTGAAAGGCGATGTCGGCGCAGGTCTGGATGGCTACTTCGAGGTTGCGCGCGAGAATATCCTGCAGGTCCTCGTCCGCAGCGAGCGCCCGTGCGGAACGTGGCTGGCGCGCCGCGATGCGCCGCGACAGAATCTTCGGGATCACATGCATCTGGCCGGCCGGACTTCTCGCCATTTCCGGAATCGGTATTGCGCAGCGATGTGTCAGTCGATCACCCTTTCGGCGCTGATCAGCAGCGACTGCGGAATGGTGAGGCCCAATGCTTTGGCGGTCCCGCGGTTGATGACCAGATCGATCCTGGTGGGTTGCTCCACCGGCAGATCGGCCGGCTTCGCACCCTTGAGAATCCTGGCCACGTAAGTCGCGAGGTACCGATAGCTTTCGGTACGGTTCATGCCGTACGTCATCAACAGCCCCGCCTCGGCATAAACGGGAAACGAGGCGACCGCCGGCAGGCGCTGTGCCGCCGCCAGCGCCGCAATCTGGCCGCGTTGCTGGACGAACAGCGGGCTGCTCGCGACTATCATCGCGCCGGCCTTCTCCTTGTTCATCAGAGCAAAAGCCTTGTCGATTTCCTGCGGGGTCGCCGCTGAAACTGGCAGGAGCGTCACGCCGATCTTCCGTGCCGCATTCTGGATACTCTGCAGTATCGCGGAATGGCTGATGGCTCCCGGGTCTGTCAGGACCGCCACGCGCGCGAGCCTGGGAACCATGCCGCGCAGCAGTTCCAGGTACTTGGGGCTGATGTCCAGGGACATGCTGGAGAGGCCGGTGATGTTTCCGCCGGGCCGCCCCAGGCTTTTCACAAGGCCGTCCCCCACCGGATCGGCCACGCCCACCATCACGATGGGGATTGTCGTCGTGGCCTTTTGCGCAACGCGGTTTCCGGTCGATCCGTCGACGACCATCAGGTCCACCCTGGAACCCACCAATTCGGCCGCCAATGCGGGCAGACGCTCGGTTTTGCCGTCCGCCCAGCGAAATTCGATGACAAGATTCTTGCCCTCGGTGTAGCCCTGATCGTGCAGACCCGCCCGCAGTGCGGCCAATTCGGACGGGAAAGCGTCAGAGGTCGTGCCGCCAAGGTATCCGATGCGCCAGACCTTACCCTGCGGCTGCCCGAACACATTCAGCGAGCCTGCCAGCGCACCCGCAGCGAAAGCGGCCACCACAATCCGACGGCGCCTCGATACTGTCGCGTCGCGTCGAGTCGAGTCGAAGCGATGCGCCGCTGAACTGTTCCTCATAGCGAGCAATATCACTGCATCCCGGAAAACGTGGTCTGTCCCCGGTTTTACCGGCTTTAGTCGCTCTTGCCGAGAAGGAAGTCCAACACCAGCTTGTTCACTTCTTCGGGGGCGTCGGTCTGCGCCTGGTGACCGGCGTTGGGCAGGATGTCGATGCGCACGTTGGGCAGCAGCTTCATCAGGCCATGCGCAAGATCCACCGGCGCAAATGCGTCCTTTTCGCCCCAGACCATCTGCATCGGAATCGTCAGTGCCGGCAGGCGCTCCTTCATCTGGAAACGCTGCCTCAGGTTCGGGTCGTTCGGCATGCTCTTCATGAACACGCGCATCGCGGTGTGCGCCGCTTCCGCACCGGGCAGGCTTGCCATGGCAAAGCGCGCATCGACCAGCGCGTCGCCCGGCTTGCTGAGCAGGATGCTTTCGAGAAACTCGCGCAGCTTCTGCTTGGTGCCGTCGTAGGCCATGAACGCCTTCAGTCCGGGGAGGTTGGTGAGGTTGTGGCTGAGGCCCATTGCAGAGGCGATCGTTGCGCTGGCGATCTGGAACACGCGTTCGGTCTTCTCGGGATGATCCAGCGCGAAGCGCGTGACCACGTACGCGCCCCAGGAATTGCCCACGAGTTTCACTGGCGCCAACTGCAGGGTTTCGACGACGTCGGCAAGCTGGTGGACGTGATCCTGGTGGCTGTACATCAGGTGGGACGGCTTGTCCGATTCGCCGAAACCCAACAGATCGATCGCGATCACGCGAAAGTGCCTGGCGAGCTCGGGGATCATTTTCGAGAAGCCGAACGCGCCGCCCGCCCCCGGGCCCGCGCCGTGTACCAGCACCACCGGGTCGCCCTCCCCTGCCTCTACATAGCGGGTGCGCACGCCGCGCGTCATGACCCACTTCGCCGCCCACGGCCCTTTCGGTGTCAAGGCACTCGCGCCCGACGGGTGATACTTGATTTCGCTCATTGCAAAGTTCTCCTTAGGTCTGGACACCTGTCCGGATTTCATTTCCTGATTCAGTTACTCGGCTTGATGAATGCGCAATCTTCCCATCTCCACAATCCATAGACGACCGGCAAGCGGCTCGCTGGCGAGGCCGCCGATTAATGTACGAATCAGAGAATCCAGAATATGCGCGTTTGGCTCGGGCGGAAGGCGGAGCACCGCGATCCCCGGGAAATCCACCGGGTTGTAGCGGAAGGGATTGGCAAAATCCAGATCCAGACTGACCAGCGCCCGCACTTCACGCCTACAAATCTGGATCAGCTCGCCATCCGCCGCGCCCTGAAGCCCCTGAAGCGGAACGGTACTGACATCGTGCCCCGCCGATTCGAGAGCCTTGCGCGCTGCGTTTCCCAGATTTTCGTCGAGCTTGAGTTTCAAGCTGCATCTTCAATCGGGATTCGCACATAACGCTCTCGTGTCATCTCCGAACCATACGCGATGCAGGCCTGTATGTCTTCGCGGACCAGACCAGGGTAGTCAGCGATTATTTCTTCAACGGTCATGCCGTCGGCAAGCAGATCGAGTATCAGCGAGACCCAGATTCTATGGCCGCGAACGCAGGGTTTTCCCCCGCAACGTCCTGGGTCGATCCATATCCGCTTTTCCAATTCTTCGCGTTTCATCCGGGGCCTTTCGATTCCCGCCAACCAAGCAGGCAACACGGTCCTGATTTTACCGCCCGAGGAACCACCTGCGGGAGGAACAGGCAAACCGATCCTGCGCCCGGGGCACAATCGGGACACAGCCAGACACGCTGCACGCACGCTTCATTACATTTTCAGCACTCAATGATTCAAATGCAAGGGCAGTTTGACAGGCAGGGCCGACCTTATCGATAGCCTGCAAATGCCAAAAAGTCCGATCATCTTGTACGATGTGCTCTCGCAAGGACAAAGGACCGACATGCCGAGCAAGATGCCGACCAAGATGCCGACAACAACAGACAACAACGCCAGCAGCGAAGAAATCCTGATCTCCGCGGACTCGCATGTCATGGAGCCCCCGAGCATGTTGAGGGATCGCGTGGCGCCCGCGTTCAGGGAGCGCGCCCCGATGCTGCCGAAGTTCGACCTGGGCCAGGGGTTTCAGGCGCACCCGGGCGGCAGCGATCCGATCCACAGGCTCACCGAGATGGAGACCGACGGCCTGAGGGGAGAGGTCCTCTACCCGACCAACCTCCTGCCCCACTTCGCCATGGACGATGCAGGCCTGCAGCAGGCCTGCTTCCGCGCCTACAACGACTGGCTGATCGAATACTGCCGAGTCGCGCCCGAGCGACTCATCGGCATCGCCGCGATTTCCGTCTACGACATCGATGTGGCCGTGCGCGAACTGGAGCGCGTGGCGAAGGCCGGTTTGAAAGGGTCCATCATCTGGCAGGCGCCGCATGCCGACCTGCCGTTCCATTGCGCGCACTACGACCGCTTCTGGGCCGCCTCGCAGGACCTGAACATGCCGGTCAGCCTGCATATCCTTACCGGTCACGGCTACCACAACAAGAGCGATTTCTACGACGTCAGGGGAATCGAGAATTACCGCGCCAGCGTCGTCCTCAAGCTGAAGGAAATTGCCGATGCTTTTTTCGAGCTGATTTTCTACGGCGTGCTGGAGCGCCATCCCGGCCTGAAATTCGTCAGCGTCGAGAACGAGATCAGCTGGCTGCCGTTCATGCTGCAGCAGTGGGACTATTACTACCGCAGGTTCCGCGCCACCAATCCGCCGCCCATCAGCAAGGATCCCAGCGAATATTTCAAGTCACAACTTTTCGGAACCTTCTTCCGCGATACGGTTGCCGGCCATAACCTCGAATGGTGGGGCCAGGACAATTGCATGTGGTCGAACGACTATCCGCATCCGAATTCGACCTGGCCCGAGTCACGCAAGCGCATCGCGCAGGATCTCGGGCGACTGCCGGCCGAGACGCGGCATAAACTCGTCTGTGACAACGTCGCAAAACTCTATCGGCTAGACATGCGTCAGCTTGCCGTGCCGCGCGCCGGTGCGCCGGCGGCGCACTGAGGCAGCGCACGGACCGGCACCGCAAACAGTCGCCGGTTCGCGCAGGTTCGGTAGCGGGGGAGAGAGGGTCTGCTACCGCGCGCGCCAAACAAAACGGGGCGCAGCGCGCCCCGGATGTTTCAGAGGATTACGATGTTCAGGGCTGGGTGCGAGACTTCACCCAGGCAGCCAGTTCCTGCACTTCCCCGTTGTTCGGCTGGCGTTTGGACATCTCGTCCACCACCGGCTTCATGTCGTCATACAGCAAGTAGTCCTGAAGCACGCTGTACAGGTAGAGCTCGGGCGTGATGTCGTCGGCAACCGACTGCGCGCGCAGCTTGCGGTACGTATCCTTCGCCGACGTGACCTCGGCCTGTTGGTCCGCGGTCAGCTTGGGGGGACGTCCCGCACCCCGAACCGACACGCCTCCCGAACGGCCCAGTTTGGCGATCTGCAGCAATTCCGGCACCTGCGCTATTTTCTGGGGAACCGATGCCGGCAGTGTCGTCACTTCGCCCGGCGTGCCGCTTTGCGCATCGCTGGCGGAAGCGCCCGCCTTGAACGACGACGGACCCTTCCACGTCTCCTGGCGCCCGCCCTGGAAATAAACCACGCGCACCTGGGCACCCGCGGGAACCGTAAACCGGTCGCCCTGGCGCATTTTCATGAAAGGCTGCACCTTTGCGGCCGCTGCGCCGTCGCTGGCGTAGGACACGTCCCCGCTCAGAGCCTGTGAAAAATTATAAAAATATCCGTACTACCTGGTCCACGGTTAGAGCGCTGGTACGTTAAGAGAGCTATGACAACGCGAGATGGAATCGAGATGACAAGCGAAAGCGGAGAATTGTTCGAGGGGACTCTGGTGCA
>SHXF01000059.1 GCA_009693435.1 Betaproteobacteria bacterium
GGGCTCGCCTCCAGTCGCCCTACGGGCTCCCTCCGGCGAGCCCGGCGCAACCCCTTTACCTTTCGATTCGTTCCGCATTCCTCAACTCCTTTTTCAGACACGATTTAACCCCAAATTCGTGTCCAGAAAAATCGGGGGCGGCTCAGGCGCGGGCGATCTGCACGAATCGCTCAACATGATAGGCGTCGGCAAGCTGCCGGTGCTGCTTATCTGCGAGAACAACGGCTACCAGGTATCCGAATCGTGGCGCACGATGCGCGTGCAGCGCGGCCTCTCGCAGTACGTGGCGCCGCACGGATTCGAGTGCGCCGAAATAGACGGCAACGATCCCTTTGCCGTGTTCGATGCGACCCTCGCGGCGCGGCCCAGGGTGGCGGCCGGCACGCCGATGCTGCTCGATTGCTTTACCTATCGCATGGGCGGCTACAGCAGCCATTTCGGCGAACCGCGGCGCGGCAACGAAGCCGAAATGGCGGAGTGGAAAAAGCGCGATCCGATCGAGCGCGCGCGCACTCGCTGCCTTGCCGCCGGTATTGCCGAAGCGGCGCTGGCGGCGATGGCGGAGGACGAGCGCGCCGCCATGGACACCGCGTGGCAGACCGTGCGCAAGGCGCACGCCGACGCAATCGAATCCACCCAGGCGAGCAACTGACATGGCCGGCACAACAACCTACAAGGCGGCGCTGAACCAGGCGCTGACCGAGGGCATGAGCGAGTTTCCGAAAAGCTTTCTGATGGGCCAGGACGTGGGCGCATTCAGCATCGGCGGGGTCACCGCGGGACTGCAAGAGCGGTTCGGCGCAGCGCGCATCCGCAATTCGCCGATCAGCGAAAGCGCCATGGTCGGCATGGCGGTGGGGGCGACCATGAAAGGCTATGTCTGCGTGATCGAGTTGGCCTACGCGGACATCTCCGCGGTGGCCTTCAGCTCCATCGTGCATTCGGCGGCAAAACTGCATTTCGCGACCAACGGCCGGTTGCGCTGCTCGCTGGTCATCCGCTCGCCGATCGGCCGCTGGTCGCGACACGGCGCGATGGGCACGGACGTGACCCTGTCCTGGTTCAACAACGTGCCCGATCTCGCGATCTGCATGCCCGCGACGCCGCAGGAAGCCTACTGGCATCTGCGCGCCGCCTTTCGCCGCCCGGTGCCGACCCTGTTCCTCGAAGACCGCTCGCTGATGGCCGACGAGGGCGAGATCGGCGGCGAGCTCGACGAGCGCGCGCGCGTGCTGAAGCCCGGCCGCGACCTGACCATCGTCGCTGCCGGACGCTGCGTGAAAGTCGTGCTGGCGGCTGTCGATCAACTCGAAAAGGAAGGCGTCAAAGGCGCGCTGCAGGTGCTGAGCCTGGGCCACATCAAGCCTTTCGACCGCGGCACATTGCTGGATGCCGCGCGCGCCACCCGGCGGGTGCTGGTAGTGCAGGACGAGCCGCCTTTCGGCGGCTACGGTCCGATGGTGCAAAGCGCCCTCGATGATCTGCCGGTGGACGCATTGCTGCGTTCGCCGAAGCTGCTGTCGCGCGCCGATACCTTTCTGCCATTCCTGCGCGAAGAGGATCATCTGCCGACCGCGCAGCAGGTGGTGGAAGCAGCCCGGAAGCTGTTGAACTGAACCCGGGATCCGCGTTTTGTCAAAGACTGAGGAGCGTCGGATGATCACTGCGGACCATGCGCGGTACGACGGTTGGCGGTTCGCCGGTTTGCGGCGGTTCCTGCGCGTTTTCGCGACAGCCGCGCTGGTGGTCGCCACGATGCCGGCCGCGCACGCGCAGAACTGGCCTGCGCGTCCTGTCACCGTGGTCATGCCATTCGCCGCCGGCGGGCCGATCGACCCGATCGCGCGCCTGTTCGCGCAGCGGCTCTCGACGTCGCTCGCCCAGCCGGTGGTGGTGGAGAATCGCGCCGGCGCGGGTTCGACCATAGGCGCGGCGTACGTTGCCGCCGCTGCCCCCGACGGTTACACGCTGCTGTTCGCCTCCAACAGCGCGCTGGCGATTGCACCCCATGTATACAAATCGCTCAGCTACGATCCGCTCAAGTCCTTTGCGCCGGTCAGCCTGGCCGGACGACACATATTCGGCTTTTCCGCGCATCCTTCGCTGCCGGTAAAGGACGCGCGCGAGCTGATCGAATACGCGCGAGCGCGACCTGGCGAACTCAACTACGGCTCCTCAGGCGTCGGCACCGGCCCGCACCTGTTCGGCGAAGCACTGAAGGCGAGCACCGGCATCCAGGCGACCCATGTGCCTTACAAGGGAGGCGGTCCGGCGCTTGCGGATCTGATCGCCGGGCGCATCCAGTTCATGTTCGATGGCATCAATGCGCAACTGCCGCACATACGCGCCGGGAAGATACGGGCGCTGGCGGTGGTAAGCAACAAACGCTTCGCCGGCCTGCCGGACGTACCGACCATCGCCGAACTCGGCCTGCTCGGTTCGGCGGGCGGGTTGTGGACGGCGATGGTTGCGCCCGCCGGCACGCCGCCCGCCATCGTGGAACGGCTCTCGGCGGAAGTGCAAAAAGCCATGGCGATGAAAGACGTCGTGGACACGCTGACCGGCTGGGGCGTCGAACCGGTCGCGAGCACACCCGAGGAACTCGGCGCGATACTGCGCAGCGAGTCGGAAAAATGGGGCGCCGTGGTGCGCGCTGCCGGGGTCAAGGCCGAATGACGAAGGGACGCAACGCCCGACATTCGGCGCTATCAGCGCGCCTGACCGGTTCGACCTGAAACGTCGGCCGGATGCCACGCTACGTGGCCGCCTCCCCGAAGCGGAAACTCGAGACGACCACGCCGCCGAAGAAATTCTCCTCGTGATACACAAGCGAGGCCGGCTCTGCTTCGGCTGCTCCGACGGCGACCATCAGCGGTATCAGGTGGTCTTCCTGCGGATGCGCCTGTGGCGCGCCGCGGGCGCGTTGCTCCAGTGGAGCAGGCCTGCAGTGCGCTCGCGCGGGGCGCTCTCCACCAGCGTACGATTGAGCCACGCATCGAACTCGCCCGAGGGGCGCCGAGCGCCGGGCCCCATCGCACGCAGGTTGTGATAGCTGAGGCCGCTGCCGACGATGAGTATGCCTTCGTCCCGCAGCGGCGCCAGCGCGCGGCCCGCGGCCAAGTGGGCAGAGGGGTCATAGTCGTGTTTCATCGACAGTTGCACCACCGGTATATCGGCATTGGGATAGATCGCATACAGCGGTGCGTAGGTGCCATGGTCGAAGCCGCGGCGCTCATCCAGATTGGCGGTAATGCCCGCCCCCGCCAGCAGTTGCTGCACGCGCCGTGCCAGGTCGGGCGAGCCGGGAGCGCTGTAGTGGATGCGATAGGTGTGCGCCGGAAAGCCCGAGTAGTCGTAAATCATCGGCGGCCGCGGACTCGCCATCACGGTGAAATCTTGCTCTTCCCAGTGGCCGGATATCACCAGCACCGCTTTCGGCGTCACGCCGATCTGGCGGGGCATGTTCGCCAGGGACGCTTCGAGCACGTTGTACATGCCCTGGGTTTCTTCTTTCATCCAGGGCCATGGCCCGCCGCCGTGGGAGATGAAATAGACGGGCAGGCGTCCGCCCGTCATCCCGACACCTTGCGCGAGGGCCGCTGCCGCAGGCGGTATTCGCCGACGATTGTTTCGACTGTAGTCATACGAATCTTTCCGGAAGAAACCGTGGCTGAATGCGGAAATGCGTTTTCATTTAGATGCGCTGATTTGGACGCACGCATTTGGACGCACGCATTTGGCCACACGCATTTGTGCCACATAATGCGCCACCGGTGCCGACGCATGGAACTTCGTGGCGCAGCAACCCGAACCCGCAACCTCCCAAGAGTTTACCCGATGACCATGCCAACCACGCTCTTCGACAAACTGTGGCAGCAGCACGTCGTTGCCGAACTGGACGAAAACGCCTCCTTGTTGCACGTCGACCGGCATCTCTTGATCGACCTGCACAGCCCGATGCTCACGGTGATGGCGCAACGCGGCCTGAAGGTGCGCAATCCGGAAATGAATTACTCGGTGGCCGATCATGTCGTGACCACCGAGCCCGGACGCTCGGACAGCGACGCGCCATCGGGCAACGAACACATCCAGCGACTGCGCTCCGGCAGCCGCACGTTCGGCATCAGGATGTTCGACGTTCGTGATGAAGAACGGGGAATCTCGCACGTGATCGGCCCGGACCTCGGCATCACCCAGCCGGGCATGCTGCTCCTGGTCGGCGACAGCCACACCAGCACCCACGGCGCATTCGGCGCGCTGGCGTTCGGCATCGGCGCCTCCGAAGTGATGCACGTGCTGGCTACCCAGACCCTGGTGCAGCGCAAGCCAAAGCGCATGCGACTCACCTTCGTCGGGGTGCTGCCCCCCGGTGTGGAAGCCAAGGACATGATCCTGCATGCGATCGGCAGACTCGGCACCGCCGGCGGCACCGGCCACGCGATCGAGTACGCCGGTCCGGCGATTCGCGCGCTGGGGGCCGAAGGTCGCCTCACCTTGTGCAATCTGTCGGTCGAGATGGGCGCGAAGGTCGGCATGATCGCCCCCGACGAGAAGATATTCGAGTGGCTCCTCGGCCGGCCGCATGCGCCGCGTGCCGAACACTGGGACCGGGCGCTCGCGTACTGGCGCACCTTGCGATCGGATGAGGATGCGACGTTCGACCGCGAGGTGACGATAGACGTGAGCGCCATCCGCCCGCAGGTCACCTGGGGCACCAGCCCGCAGGACGTGATCGGCGTCGATGGCGTCGTGCCGGATCCGGCGTCCGCCGCCGATGCGGAACGGCGCAGCGCCATGGGTGCCGCGCTCGAATACATGGGCCTCACGCCCGGCCGGCCGATAGCCGGCACGCGCATCGATCGCGTGTTCATCGGTTCCTGCACCAACAGCCGGCTGTCGGATCTGCGCCATGCCGCGCAGGTCGCGCGCGGCCGCAAGGTCGCAGCGCACGTGCGCGCCTGGGTGGTGCCTGGGTCGATGCGCGTGAAGCGCGACGCCGAGGCCGAAGGGCTGGATCGCGTTTTTCGCGAAGCCGGTTTCGAATGGCGCGATCCGGGCTGTTCGATGTGTGTCGGCGCCAATGGCGAACTAGTCGCGCCGCGCGAGCGTTGCGTCTCCACCTCGAACCGCAATTTCGTCGGCCGCCAGGGCCCCGGTGCTCGCACCCACCTCGCCAGTCCGGCCATGGCGGCTGCCGCTGCGATCGCCGGAGAGATTACCGATGTGCGCAAGATGTCCGTCGCCGCGGGGGGGGACTGAGCATGGACAAGTTCACCGTGCTGCAGGCCATTGCCGCCCCGTTGATGATTCCCAACATCGACACCGACCGCATCATCCGCATCGAGCACATCGTCAGTGTGCCGCGCGAGCGCCAGGGCGATTACATGCTGGAGGCGATGCGCTTCAACGCCGACGGCAGCGACAATCCCGGATTCATCCTCAACCGGCCGCCGTTCCGCGACGCCAGGATCCTCATTGCCGCGGAAAACTTCGGCTGCGGCTCGTCGCGCGAGAACGCCGTCTGGGCGCTCTACGGCTGGGGCCTGCGCTGCGTGATTGCGCCCTCGTTCGGCGATATCTTCTACGGCAACTGTTTCCAGAACGGCCTGCTGCCGATCCGCCTGCCTGCCGCAACGGTCGAGAAGCTTGCCGTGGAAATCGCCGATGGAGCGGGCGATTCAACCCTTACCGTCGATCTAGAGCAGCAGCGCATCGTCACCGCCCGGGGCGAGGTCATTCCCTTCGAGGTCGAACCGTTGCGCCGCAAGATGCTGCTGGAAGGCCTGGACGAAATCGGCCTGACCTTGCAGCACGAACACGAGATTGCGGCCTTCCAGCAGCGCGACCGCGCAGCGCGGCCGTGGCTGTATGGAAACTGAGCGGCAACCGCGTGACTACCGCGTGCCAACTGCGTGCCAACTGAGCGGATTCAGTCCAGCTTGATGTTCGCGTTCTTCACCGATGTGGCATAGCGCGCGCGGTCGCTGTTGAGCGTTGCGGCGAGTTCGTCGGGTCCCTGGTTGAACAATTCCAGGCCGACACTGGTGATGTACTTGTCGCGGAATTCAGGCATGTTGATGGTCCGCCTCACATCCGTTGCGATCTTGTCGACGATGGGCCGGGGCGTGCCACCGGGTACCAACAGGCCGAACCACGAAATGGACACCAGCGGCACGCCCATTTCGGTGAAGGTCGGCACGTCGGGCAGCACCGGCGAACGCTGATTCGCGGCGAGGGCGATCGCTTTCAGCCGGCCCTGTTTGACGAACGGCATCACCGGCGAAATGCCGGACAAGGCGGTCTGGATCTGTCCGGCCGCCACCGCCGGCAGCACTTCCGCGATGCCCTTGTACGGAATGTGGTTCAGCTTGATTCCCACCATGCCGCTCAGGGTCTCGGTATCGAGGTGGGTGACGCTGCCGGGGCCAAAGGTGCCGTAGTTGAGTTCGCCGGGCTTGGTGCGCGCGAGCGCGACGAATTCCTGCCAGGTATTGACGCCCAGCGCCGCGGGCACCACCAGCACGGTGGATGTCTGCATGATGCCGGTCACCGGAATGAAATCCTTCACCGGGTCGTAGGGCAGCTTGCTGTACAGCGCCGGCATGATGGCGAAGGGCGTCTTGTCGGTGAATATGATGGTGTAGCCGTCCCCGGCCTGCTTGCTGACGAATTCCGCGGCAATCTGCTGGTTGGCCCCGGGACGGTTCTCCACCAGCACTGGCTGTGCCCACGCCTTGGTGAGGTCCTGTCCCAGCGCCCGCGCCACCACATCGGTCAGGCCGCCGGCCGGGAAGGGAACGACGATGCGCACGGGTTTTGCGGGGAAAGCCTGCGCCGAGGCGAACGCCGGGGCGAGTGCCATGCATAGCGCCGCCAGAAAGCGGGCGGCTGTTGCGATACTGATCTTCATTTCCGGTTCCTCCAGTTAGCTTCGAAAAGACGGCTGCATACCGAGTTTAAACGCGCCGGCCGCATGCCAGCAACCAGGATGGTTCAGGCTGCATGCACAGCAATCATGCGAATCATTATTTCACAACTTTTATTCGACAACGTCCCCATATTTAGTGCATCTACGGGCAAGTGATTTCAATTTTTCATATAATTCAACGGTTATGCCGTAGTGCAAACGTCATTTTCAGTACTTCAGCGGCGCCATCGCGGCGCCGTTTATCAGGCACTTGCAAGCTCAGCCGCCGCCGGACACGTGACGGTATTCGCTCAATGTCAGCCCGCGCAGCCGCGCCGACCCGGCGAGCATGCCCGCGATGAACAGGACGGCGGCGAGCGCGACCATGCCGGTCGCCAGGCGCGGGCCGGCAAGATCGATCAGCGCGCCGGTCATAAGCGCGCCCAGAGAGATCACCGCCGGATAGAGCTGGATGAGCCCTGCAATGCGCCCGCGCATCGCTTCTGGCGCGCACATCTGCAGCATCGTCTGGTTACTGGTCACCATCACCATCTCCGCGCCGCCGCTGACTGCGAGGAACAGCAATGACAGCGGCAGGGACGGGCTGAGTGCGAAGCCGAACAGGCCCGCAGCCATGGCGAGCAGCGCGCCCGCCTGCACCCACCCCTGGCGGTTGGCGCGCGCCAGCATGGATGCGCCCGCGCCGCCTATGGTGCCGCCCACGCCGACCGCCGTCAGCATGATGCCCAGGCCCTGCGGCCCGGCGTTGAAGACGTCCTTGGCGAACACCGGCAGCACTGCGCTCCAGGCCGGCGCCATGAGGAAGTACGCAACCATGCCGAGCACGAGTTGCGGCCGCACCGCGCGGTCGCGCGCCGCGTAGCGGAATCCTTCCAACAGCTCGGTCCAGGCCGAGAGCTTGCGCGCGCGGATCTTGCGCGCGGGAAACGCGATCAGCAGCACCAGCGCGGCGGCGACCAGATAGATCAGCGCCTGGATGAAGAAATTGCCCGCCGGGCCGAACCAGGCGATGAGGTAGCCGGCGCATGCCGGGCCGACGATGCGCGCCATCGAGAAGCTCACCGTGTTGAGCGCAATCGCGCGCATCGCCATGTCGCGTGGCACCAGATCGAACACCGTGGTGAGGCGCGCCGGGCGATCGAGCAGATTCACGATCCCCGCGGCAACGACGAAAGCGAACAGGTGCCAGACCTTGACCGTGCCCAAGGCGAGCCCGGCGCCGAAAATGAAGGACGAACCCACCGCGAGCAGCGCGCTGACGAGCAACAGCCCGCGCCGGCTGTAGCGATCCGCGGCGACCCCGGCGAACGGCGCGAACAGCAGGATGGGCACGGCGCGCACGCCGAGGATGGCGCCCAGCAGCACCGCCGATCCGGTGATGTCGTAGGCCACCCAGCCCAGCGTCGTCTGCTGGATCCATTGCGCGAGGTAGGAGAACAGCGATCCGGTCCATAGCCAGCGGAAATCGCGGATCGACAATACGGAGGATTTCACCGGGCGAGTGTAAGCGAGGCAGGCACACAGCAGTACGGCAGTCGGACAGTCTCCCCAGTGGCGGAGGCCGGCCACCGGGCGGTCTGCGCTCCGGCGCGTGAGCGCCGGAGCGTCTGCTCAATTGCGGTGGAGTATCTCCGGACCTTCGGTGCCCACGGTCCGCTCGTAGACACCTTTCTCGACGCGCTTGTACTGCGTCATCCCCGAGTTTTTCACTGCGTTCTCGTTGGTCGCGTACTTGCCGCCCAGCGCAACCGCGCTGATGCGCCGCTCACAAGGCTGGGCGCAGGTCGGGCAACTCGCGAGCTTGTCGTCGGCAATGCGCTGGTAGACAGAAAACAGGCCATTACATTGACTGCATTGGCCGGAGGTGGGGGCATATTCGTAGATGGGCATGGGCGGAAAGGATTTCGGTGTTTGACTGCGATGGTGCAATTGTCCTCGCAATTGTCCAAATTGTCCTGTAACGCCTTGCGTGTTGCTTGACCGCTTACGCCGCGACCAGGCGCAGCCGGGTGATTTCGGAGGGCGCGCCCAGGCGCATCGGCGGACCCCAGTAGCCGGTGCCGCGGCTGGTGTAGATCCACATCCCGCCCAGACGATGCAACCCGGCGGTGTACGGCTGCTGCAGGCGCACCAGGAAATTCCAGGGCAGGAATTGCCCGCCATGTGTGTGCCCGGAAAGCTGCAGCTGATAACCGGCCGGCGCAGCCGTGAATGCCGAGCGCGGCTGGTGCGCGAGCAGTAGTTTCATGGCGATGCCACCCGGTGTACCGGCCAGCGCGGCGACCGGATCGCTTTGTTGTGCCGGATCGTAGTGGTGCGCGCTGTAGTCGGTCACGCCGGCCACCACCAGGGCTGCACCGCCGTGCTGCAGCACCACGTGTTCATTCATCAGCACCCGCAGGCCGATGCGGCGCAGTTCATCCACCCACGCCGCAGCGCCCGAGTAGTACTCGTGATTGCCGGTGACGAAGAAGCTGCCATGGCGCGCCCGAAGCTGCGTCAGCGGCGCTGTGTGAAACGACAGTTGCCGCACGCTGCCATCGACCAGATCCCCGGTGACGGCGATGAGATCGGCATCGAGCGCGTTGACCGCATCGACGATGGCCTGGACGTAAGGGCGTTTGATGGTCGCACCGACATGGATGTCGCTGATCTGCACGATGACAAAGCCGTGCAGCCCCGCGGGCAGTGCGGTGATCGGCACGTCCACCGATCGCACCCGCGCGCGCCGGCGGGCGCCGACAAATCCCGCCACGCTGAAAGCACCGGCCAATGCCGGCACGGCGATCGCGCTCCAGCCGGAATAGAGATGCAGCGCCGTGCCCATCGGCAGCAACAGGCCGGCGGCGTGGCCCGCCAGCAGGCCGACATCGCGAATGACGGTCAGCACCCACAGCGAAGACAGCGCGCCCATCGCGATGAAACCGGTCCAGGCGAGGCGGTCGGCACGCGGATGCGGCATGCGCCGCGCCAGCAGCGCGAGCGGTATCAACACGGCCGACGCCGCCAGCGCGAGTGTGGCGATGGCGAGACCCGGCGCGCCCAGCGGCAGGGCAGGCAGCAGCCGCAGGCCGACGTAGGCATGGAGCAGCGCATTCAGGATAAAAAACCGGAGCATGGCGGGGGAAATCCAAACGGCGCTGAGCGGCGCGCGCTAGCGACCGGCGCTACGCCGGTTCGGTCTTGGGAGTGGGAGGCAGGAACGTCGGGAACTCGATGGCGAGCAGGTCGTAGACGCTGTGATGACGGGGATTGGGCGCTTCCCACGAAACGCTGATTGCGCCTTCGGGACAATCCGGCACGCACAGAAAGCAGCGGTGGCAATCGCGCGGAAATCGTATCGCCACCTTGCCGCTGTCGGCATCGACCTGGATTACGCCGGTCGGACAGGCGTTGAGGCACGCCTTGCAATGGGTGCACAGATTGCCGTCTATGCTTACCGGCGCCGGCGCGTCCTTGTGCGCGGACTCACTCATACAACGCGGGGTCGTAGTTGCCGGCGAAGATCGCTGCCATGGCACTGGGGTGGCGCGCAAGCTTCCCGGGCCGCTTGAGCGGGAAGCGCTCCAGCTCGATCGGCACCCGCTCGAATCGCGGGCCGCGTTGCGCACGCGTGATGCCGTGCAGGCAGAACCACGCGTCGTCGTCGGTGTCGGGAAAATCTTCGCGGTAAAACTGTTCCCGGCTCTCGGTGCGATCGATGGCGGCGCAATAGATGCCGCGCGTGTTCTCGGCGATGTTGCGCGCCTCGTGCACTTTGACGAGATCGTGCGCGTGTGCCGCACCGGTCGATTCCGCGGCGGCGTACAGTTCGGCGCACCCTCCTATCAGCGTGTCGAGCCTGTCGCGATTCAATATCATCGATTGCGTGATCGAGCCGCCGAGCAGCGACAGGCGGTCGTGCAGGTCATCCGCGCTCGGCGCTCCCGCGCCGCGACTGAGCGGCGCGAGCGCCCGATCGGCCAGCATCGCCAGCACATCATCCGATACTGCCGGATGGTCGCTGTCGAGCGCTTCGCTGGCCGCGGTCTGACCGGCGTAATAGCCGGAGTTCATGGCAAAGGCGGTCGGCACGCCGGCGCTCGCATGCGTGCCGGTCGTCGGATTCTTGGCCGTGGCGCCCGCCGCGAAAAGGCCGGGCAGGCTGGCGCGGCATTTCAGATCGATGCCGATGCCGCCGCGCCCGCCGCTCCACAGGCCCCAGGTGGGCTCGATGGGGAGCGGGTTCAGCCGCGGATCCGGAATGTTGCCGGACAACAGCACGGCGCTGCTGCTCGCGAGCGACGCACCGCGCAAGTCGCTCCAGTAGGAGTCGTCGCAATGTCGCAAATCGATGCACACCGGACCGCGACCGTCGATGATCTCCTTGACGAAGGCAGCCACCACGCGCGACAGCTCGCTGCGCTCGAAGCGCAGCGGATCGTACTTCTCCATGAAGCGCTCGCCGCGGGCGTTGATGAGCCGCGCGCCGTGCGCCACCGCGACGTTGTAGCTGCCGAGGTCATAGCGCTTCATCAACAGCGAAAACGTGCCGCCGAACGAGAATTCCAGGTCGAGCAGCCGCGCACCGGCACGATACGCCATCGCCACGCCGTCGCCGGTGTCGTTGTCGACGTGGTGCACGCCCTTCCTGCTGATCTGGCCCGTGGCCAGCACGGTTCGCTTGGCGCGATAGGCGATGCACGCACCCGTGGCCACGTCAAAGCCGAACGCCCCGGCGATGGCGCCGGTCGTCGGATAGGCGCCGTCGGCCGTGATGAGTTCGGTGATGCACACCCGGTCGACGATGCGCACGCCCCGCGCCACGGCCTGCCGGCGCAGGGCCTCCATCGCCGCCTTCGGGTTGTACTGCATGCAGCGCACCTTCACCATGCCGCGGCTGGAAAAGCGGCGGATGTTGCCCTTGTCATCGCGCGAGATCGGCACGCCCCATTCGACAAGATCGGCAACCCGCTGGCGCTGGCCCTCGAGAAACTGCAAGGTCCAGTCCTGGTCGCACATGTAGTCGCCACGCACCACGAATTCCTCGACCCAGTCGGCGAGGTCGTCCTCCGGCAGGGGGCAGGTGGTCACGCCGCCCGACATCGTCGATGCACCGCTGCGGCTGACATAGGCTTTTTCCACCAGCACCACGCCCGCATTCAGTTCGGCGGCGCGCAGCGCGGCCCACGCGCCGGCAAAGCCGCCGCCCACCACCAGCACATCGGCATCGATGCATTCCACCTGCACTCTGGCCATTCGTCAGGACACTTTCACAATGAATCGGACCCCAAACCAAATCCGGAAAACGGCGCCGCAGCGTTATCTGCAACCCGCGATTTTACCGGTGTTGCCGGTCAATCCTCGCCGGTCGGTTCGCTGTCCGGGCCGAACAGCCCGAGATCGAGTTGCGGGCGCGGTTCCTCTGCGCTCAGGACGGACAGCGCCGCGGGCGCGGGCAGGGCGTCGTTCCTGCACAGGCTGCCGGCCCTGACGCCCAGTAGGCGCAGGCGACGATCGAGCGGCTGCTTTTTCAGGCACTGACCGGCCCACTGGCGGATGGCACGCGCGTCGCTGGTATGGGACGCCAGGGTCAGCTCGCGCGTGGATATCCTGAAGTCGTCGTAGCGCAGCTTCACACCTATGGTTTTGGCGGCATAGCCTTTTCGCGTCAGGTCGGAGGCAAGCTGCTCGCACAAGCGGGTGAAGATCGCGCCCAGGGCTTCACGGTCCTGGCGTGCGTGCAGGTCGCGCTCGAAAGTGGTTTCGCGGCTGATCGATTTGGGTTCGCGGAAAGTCACGATGGGGCGCTCGTCGCGGCCGTGCGCGGCCTGATGCAACCAGGCGCCGTAGTTGGCGCCGAACTGGTCCACCAGCCACTGCGGCGCGGCGGCGGCAAGTTCGCCTATGGTGCGTATTCCGAGCGCTTCGAGCTTTGCGCTCGCCTTGGGGCCGATGCCGTTGATGCGCTTGGCCGGCAGCGGCCAGATGCGCGAGGGCATCTCCGCGTGGGTGAGGATGGTGAGGCCGTCGGGCTTGTCGAGTTCCGAGGCGATCTTGGACAACAGCTTGTTCGGCGTCACGCCGATGGAACAACTGAGCCCGGTGGCCTGTCGCACCGCCGATTTGAGGCGCTGCGCGAGATCGCGCAAGCCGGCGTGTTTGTCATCGCTCGCCACGCCGCCGTCGCCGCTATCCGGTGTGTGACGCGCGTCCTGTGCGCCCGGCACGCCGGTGAGGTCGACGTAGATCTCGTCGATGCCGCGGTCTTCGATAACTGGAGCAATTTCCGCAACGGCGCTCTTGAACAGCCGCGAATACTTCCGGTACTCGTCGAAGTCGGCGGGAAGCAGTATGGCATCCGGGGCCATCGCCGCCGCTTTCATCAGGCCGAGCGCGGAGTGCACGCCGAGCGCCCGCGCCTCGTAGGTAGCGGTGGTGGCCACGCCGCGTCCGGCATAATCGCGTAGCAGCGCGAAGCTGCGCGTGCCGTCCTGTTGCAGCACCGGCTGGTGCGCGCGCCGGCCGCCGACCACCACCGGGCGGCCGCGCAATTCGGGATAGCGCAGCAATTCCACGGATGCGTAGAAGGCATCCATGTCGAGGTGGGCGATCCAGCGTGTAGGCATTGCGATTCCTGTAGGCGCGCCGCGCACGCGGGGAAGACCCCCGCGGGCCCCCGATTCTGATACGCCGCCGCATGCCAAACAAGTGTCGCTCACCCTTTTGTCGCTTACCCTTTTGTCGCTTTCCCTTTGTCGCTTACCCCTTGCGGCGAATATCTTCGGCATAATCGATTCAAGGCTGGCGCCAGCGCATTCGCAAGTGGGACTGCATACTGCGTCAGGCGCGGGTTCATTCATGTTGTCGCCAGTAACCGAAGGGAGTGCCACCATAGCTTTGCTGAAGCGTCTTGCGGTCCTTGCCGCCGCGATGTGCTTACTGGCGGGCGTATCGGCTTCCAGCTTTGCCGCCGACGCCGGCGATGCCGACATCGACGTGACCGTGCAGGTGCAAGGCGATGAGGTCACGGTCGATGTGTCGCTCTTCGTCCCGGCATCGCCGGAAGAAGTCTGGGGGGTGCTGACCGACTTCGACAACGCCAGCCGGTTCATCGGCAATCTGGAAAAGAGCGAGGTTCTGTCGCGCACCGCCGACGCGGTGGTGGTATCGCAAAAGGGCACGGTCAGCCTGGGCCTGTTTTCGGTGACGGTCGACTCGATCACCGAGATCCGCCTGAAGCCTTTCGAGGAAATGCAGTCGCGCATGCTGAGCGGCAGCATGAAAAGCCATGCCGCGACAACGAGGCTGATTGCCGAGTCCGGCGGCACGCGCATCGTGCACCGCGGGCTGTCCAATCCCGACGTGTGGATTCCGCCGGTGATCGGTCCCGCCATGATTCGCCGCGAAGCGCGGTTGCGCTTCCAGCAGCTTTACGAAGAGATCCTGCGCAGGAAGACGGAGGCCGCGCGCGCTATTCCCCCGGCGATACCGGGCGCCGCCGCGCCGCCAGCGGCGCCCTGAGCGGCTGCGCGCGCCGTTACATCAGGCGCCGTTACATCAGGCGCCGTTACATCAGGCGCCGTTACATCGGGCGCCGTTACATCAGGGGCCGTTACATCGGGCGCCGTTACATCACGCGCCGTTACATCAAGGAAAGTTGCGGATAGCCAGGTACAGCCCGAGCAGCAGCAACCCGGTGTGGAAGATGCGGCGGAACGTGGCCTCGCTGACATGGCGCCGCAGCCGCTGGCCGGCATACATGCCGATGAAGGCCGGCAACACCGCAAATAGTGACATCCCCGCCAGCGACATGCCGAACGATCCGTGCAGGTACAGGGCGGCTCCCAGCGCGAGCGACGCGACGATGGTCAACAGGCCGATGGTCTGCACCAGGCGCTCCTTGTCGATCTCGAGCGCGGCCATGTACGGTACGGCAGGGAAAAAGAACGCCCCGGTTGCGCCCGTCACCAGACCGGTGGCAAGTCCGATCAGCGGCGACAGCCACCACTCATGCCGGCGCGGCACGCTGAAATGCACCGCAGCCAGATTCAGGCCCGAGGACACCGCCAGCACGGCGCCCAGGCCGAATGCGGCCAGCCGTGTGCTGTCGCTCGCCATCAGGCCGAAGCTCGCCCAGATGCCGGCGCAGAGGCAGGCCATCGTCAGCGCAAAGCGCCGCAGCACCTCCACCAGCGCAGGTCCGGCGAAGAACTGCCACAGATTGGTGCTCAGCGCGGGAAAGAACAGCACCGCCGCCGCTTGTGCGGGCGCCATGCTGAGGGTCAGCAGCCCTATCGCTACGCTCGGCAGTCCCATGCCCGCCACGCCCTTGACGAAGCCTGCAACCAGAAAGGCGCCGGCGACCAGCGACAGGACAGTGGGCGAGGGGAATTCGAGCATGGGATGGGCATGCAAAAAAGTGCCGCATCGTGCCACGGATCGGTGATACGCGGTAGGGCGCCCGGAACGCGCCCGGAACGCCGCGCTCGAAACACCAATTTGGCCGGCCTGTTCCGCCAATTCGGGTAAATTGCCGACGATGCGAAACCCGCCCATTACCATTGCGCCGCGAAGCCGTTTGATGCGCATCGCCTCGTTTGCCCTGACTTTAATCTCGGCCTTTGCGCTGGCCCCGGGCGCACTGGGGGCAGGCGAGCCGGTGCGCATCGTCGAAACGCTGAGCGTGCCGTTGCAGGCGCTTCCGGGGTCCAATACGACGCATGACCTGCGGCTGTCGCTCTACACGTTCCGCGGTACACCCTGGCAGCATGCGGAAATCCTGCCCGCGGTGCAGGAGTCGGCGCGACTGCTCGCGCAATGCGGCATCTCGGTCGTCAGCGCGGACTTGCACGTGCTGGACGCGCCGCGCGCGTTTCACTTTTATTCCACGCCGCGCGCGCGTGCCCTGCTGCGCGAGATGGAAGTGGCGCGGCCCGCGTTGTTCTTTGTCGAGGATACGCACAACGATCCGGCATTCGACGCGGAGGCGATAGGCGTGTCGAATGCCGCGACGCGTCCTGAACTCGCCAACACCGTCTGGGTTGCCTATGAGGCGCGATTTCTCGCCAAGGTGCTGGCCCACGAACTGGTGCACGTGCTGTCGGACAGCGGCGAGCATACCTATGAGGCGCGCAACCTGATGCGGCCGGACACCGCGCCAGGCAACACCCGCCTTTCCGCTGCGCAGTGCCGCGCGCTGCGTGACCGGGGCGAAGCCAACGGATTGCTGTCGCGTCGCGGGCGCTGACTCTCGCCAGCGCAATCCCACTACAATCGGGAGAAATCAGTTTTCTTCCCGCGCCGCCCTTCCGCGCCCCGACGTTCTGGAACGACCCGCATGGCTATCCGATGGTTCCCCGGCCACATGGCAACCGCACGCAAGGAAGCGGGCGAGACCATGAAGAAAACCGACGTGGTGATCGAAGTGCTGGACGCGCGCCTCCCCGGGGCGAGCACCAATGCGCTCATCAGCCAGTTGCGACTGCACCGGCAGCGTCCGTGCCTGAAGATTCTCAACAAGTCGGATGTGGCCGACCCGGCCGTGACAGCCGCGTGGCTCAACACCTACAACGACCCGAAACAGGGCGGGAAGATGACGAAGGCAGTCGCGATGTCGTTCAAGAGCCGCGCTGATGTCGCCAGCATCCCGCGCATCGCGGCCAGTCTCGCGCCGCACCGCGACAGCACCTTCAAGCCGGTGCGCGTCATGGTGATGGGCATCCCCAATGTCGGCAAGTCCACGCTGATCAACGCGCTATTGAAGCGCAAGGTCGCCAGCACCGGCGACGAGCCGGCCATCACCAAGCGCCAGAGCCGCCACGATCTGAACGACCGCATGGAACTGGTGGACACGCCGGGCTTGATGGGGCCGTCGATCAAGTATCACAGCGATGGATTGATGCTGGCCGCCAGCCACGCCATCGGCCGCACCGCCTACATCGACGACGAGGTGGCGACGTTTCTGGCCGAAATACTGCTGGCGCGCTACCCGGGGCTGCTGCGCGCGCGCTACGGTGAGGAGGGCGTCGCTCACGATGGTCCGGGGGTGATAGAGGCGATCGCCAGGCAGCGCGGCTTTCGCATCCGCGGCGGCGAACCCGATTACGCCAAGGCGGCCATGGCGCTGCTGCAGGACTTCCGCAACGGCGTGCTCGGGCGCATCAGTCTGGAAACGCCGCGAACGCGGGCGGCGATGCTGGCGAAGCCCGCGCAACCTATGGCATCCGTGATGTCTCTGGATAGCGCTGAGAATATTCCGGAAAAATAAGCCCTCGTTTCAAAGTGCGAAGCAGCGTCTCCTCGCGCTCCCCCATGCTGGTGCCGTTGACAGTCAATTTCGCAGCCCTTGATATGACGGAGAAGCTCATGCAGCCAAGCGTGCAAGTGATGAATCTGGCGGATCTGCCCCTGGAGGCGGTGAGCCGCGGCAGGGTGAATGCGATACGCCTGCCTGCGCCTGCCTGCGCCTGCCTGCGCAAGACCGCACGGTTGCCCGACTACCGGCGCGGATGTCCTGCGGTATGAATTCATTGAATTAAATCATTACAATCGCCAATAGACGGGTGCCTACGGGCAGTTGGCATTCAAAAATAATATAACAGGACGCCGGAATCATTTCCCGCGGTCAGCGTGCGCTGGCTCACCTGGCCACCGGTCGGCGCCTCTTCACCGCCGCAGTAGGTGTATACAGGTACTTGACGGCAATGCGGATAGAAGCACGGCCGCCAGGCCGGGTCGGATGAATCGACCCGCATGAGCCCGAATGGGATCTACCGGGAAGGGGACGACAATGGAAAATCAACTGCGCGATGTGATGTTGTGGGTGGGACGGTTGGTGGGGATCGGCGGCGTGCTGGTTTGCGTAGTGGCGTTTATCGCGCGCCTCAGCGGCTCGTTCATGGTCTTCGGCCTTGCCACCGGCACGGTTCTGCAGGCCAGCAATGCGATGATGCTGATAGGTTGCGTAAGCTACCTGGCGCTGGTCACGCGGTTGCTGCGCAAGCAATAGCGATCCCGCCTGTTGCCCGCGATCCGGCGGCGCGGTGCGCTGCGGTGAAGTACATCAAAGTCCAAGGCTCGCGGGCCTGCAACGTGGCCGGCCCGACAAGCTCCTGTTTGCGCCCGGTCCGCGCAGTTCATGCAGGGTTCTCCAGCCCCGCGTAACCCCATACCTTGCCCTTGGCCATGCCGGACAATTCACGACCGCATTCCAGGAGGGTCGGTATGGCTGCTGTGGCGTGCTGTGTCGCGCCATGGATATCCCGGAAGCAGCGCTGCAGGGTGCTTTGACGAAGCGTCACGCCGCCGCCCGCGTAGTAAGCGAAGGAGGAAATCTCGGCAATGGTCCAGACGATGTGGTTCAGCGACAGTCGCAGCTGGGTCCCTTGCCGGGTGGACAAGGGTTTGCCTGCAGCCAGGTTCTTTCCGATTTCCTCCCAGATCGCGAAGGCCCATGCGTGTGCGGCGAGGAGCTTTGCCTCCGCCGAGGCAAACTTCTCCAGGAAGCTCTCGCTCTCCCCGAGTTTTCCGCCGCGCAGTTGCTTGGTCTGGGCGAGTAGCGCCAGTTCGTCGAGAATGCGCCGTCCCACGCCCAGGGTGAAGCCGCTGTGGCATATGGTCCCAATGCCTTTGATGCCGAGCGTGAAGAACGGGCCCCCGCGTATCGGTTCGGTGCATTCCTTTATATGGGTCGACGCTGCGCGCACGCGTGCTTTCGAGGTGGAATAGTCGACGCTGCCGGTTGCGCGCAGCCCCATGACATCCCAGTTACCCTCCAGTTCGAACAGTTTGCGCGGCGCGACGAAGATGCGCTGCTCGTGCTCGCCGTTCGTGCCGAGCCTCGGTGATCCGTCCGCCTCGAAAATCAGCGCACCGCTGTGGAGGTAATCGGCATGCTTGACTCCCGAACCATAGTTCCATCGTCCTGTGAGCGTGAATTGATCGCCATCGGCGATCGCTCGTCCATTGGGCGCGCCCTGCCCGGCAACCACAGGGAAGCGCCGGCCGGCAAACATCGGTTCGACGATCGCGTCTTCGAGGTAGGCCCCGGCGGTTCCCGTGGACAACGCCGCCGCCATGAGTACCCAGCCCGTGGAACCGTCGGCATACGCCACCTCTTCGAAGACCTCCAGTCCTTCGACGGGGCTGGCCTCGGCCCCTCCCAGGCATTTGGGAACGAAGATGCCGAAAAAACCGCCGTCGTGGAGTGCTTTGACGACCTCTTCGCAAAGCTCGCCTTTCGCCTCATTGGCCGGCCCCATTTCGTCGAACAATGGGCGTAGTTGCCGGGCTTTTGCCAATAGCGATTGGCCTGTCGGCACGGCGCGAGCGCTGTCGGCTGAAATTGTTTTCTCGAGTGTGTTCATGAGCGGGTGCTTTCGCGAATTGTCGATATGCCATTGGAGGTGTGGTTCGCCTCAAGCCCCTGATAGTGCGTGGCGTTCCTGGATTATGCCGTTGGCGGCGGCTTGTGACAGGCTTGAATTTCCTATGCTTCATCATGCGAGTTCAAGGCTGCGGTATAGTCCCGGCACACAACCTTGGTCTAAATGCATGCGACCTTCGGAAGCCCTGAACCGTCATCGGGACGCGATTCGCAAGATCGCGGAGAGCCATCGCGTGCGAAACGTACGGGCGTTTGGATCTGCGGTGCGCGGCACGGATCGCGAGGATAGCGATCTGGATTTGCTGGTGGATCCGACAGATGAGACGACGCTTTTCGACATCGGCGCCATCCGGCATGAACTACGCGACTTGCTGGGTTTGCCTGTTGACGTAGTGACGCCACGGGCATTGCCGGAAAAATTCCGACAGCAGGTAATCGAAGAATCAGTCCCGGTATGAGCGAAGGCGATCTGCCGGAGATGTCCCGCGAGGTAGAGCACTTGAAGCGAATGCTCGAAGGAAATAGCCAAGAGGGATGATCGCGTTCTGCGCTAGGCCGGGCAGGTGAGCGGGCGGGCTCGTCTCTCACCGCAGCGTTGCCCTACAAATCTCGCAAATGGTAAGCAAAAGGTAAATCAGATTGCGCTTCAAGCTCTTCACCCCGCGCCGCGACCGCGCCGCGGCCATGCCGTTCATCATGATCACGGTGTTGATAGACATGGTATCGGTGGGCCTGATCATCCCGGTGCTGCCGGCGCTGGTGGGCAGTTTCACCGGTTCGCAATCCGATCAGGCATTCTGGTACGGCGCGGTGACGATCGCCTTCAGCGTTGCGAATTTCATCGGGACACCGATACTCGGCGCGCTCTCCGACAGCTACGGCAGGCGGCTGGTGCTGCTGCTCGGGTTCTGCGGCCTGGCGATCAACTTCCTTGCCACGGCGCTGGCAACCAGCCTGTGGATGCTGATCGCCGTGCGCTTGGTGGGTGGCGCAATGCTGGCAAACCAGACGGTCGCCAGCGCCTATGTCGCCGATATTACTCCGCCCGAAGGACGGGCCAAGCGATTCGGCATGCTGGGTGCGATGTTCGGCATCGGTTTCATCCTCGGTCCGGTGATGGGCGGGTTGCTAGGCGCGATCAACCTGCACCTGCCGTTCTTCGTCGCAGGCGGCCTCGCGCTGGTGAACGTGCTTTATGGTTATTTCGTCTTGCCCGAGTCGCTGCCGCTCGAGCACCGCCGCCGCTTCGAATGGAAAGCCGCCAATCCGGTCAGGTCGCTGCGCGAGCTGAGCCGGTTGAAAGGCGCGGGCCCGCTGGTTGCGGTAATCGCGTTTGCCGGTCTGGCGCAATTCATCGTGTACACCTGCTGGGTGCTCTACAGCACCTTCAAATTCGGCTGGGGGCCGCTCGAGAACGGCTGGTCGCTCGCCACGTTCGGCATTGTCTCGGTGATCATGCAGGGCCTGCTGCTCGGGCCCATCCTCAAGCGGGTCAGCGCGCAACGGCTTGTCGTGCTCGGGCTGGTGTCATCGACCCTCGCCTATGCGCTTTGGGGAGCCGCCACCCAGGGATGGATGATGTTCGCCATCATTCTCGTCAATCTGCTGGGCGCTACCGTGGCCTCCGCTATCCAGAGCATCATGTCCAATGCGGCGGACGCGGACAATCAGGGAAAAACGCTGGGCGCGGTGGGTGGACTGAACAGTTTCACGGCAGTGCTCGGGCCGGTGATAGGCGCGCCGCTGCTCGCGATGGTGTCGCACCTGCCGCAGGGCGACTGGCGTATCGGCGCGCCGTTCTACTTCTGCGCGCTGCTGCAGGGTGTCGCGCTGATCCTTGCGGTGGCGCACTTCCGCCGTCAACGCCACGCCGGATTTGCAGCGAAGGCGATGTGAATCCGGCGATGTGAAACCTGCCGCTACCCGTCCTTCTCGAAGTCGATGCGCTCGGTGACCGACAGTCCCAGGAGATGGCGACGCAGACAATCCAGCCCCATCTCAACAGCGCCGAGACGCACCCAGTCGCGGCCGCCGATGATGCGGCTGCGCCGCGACACGACGCCGGACCCGCTGGCAATGGCCAGGCACACCGTGCCGGCGAATTCGATGCGGTCAGCGCCCTCGTCGAGGTCGACCAGCACCGCGAGTGCGTGGGTTGCGCCGGTGTGCCGCCGCGCCGCGCGCGCAATGGTTTCCGCCGCGCCGGTGGTAATGCCGCCCGCCATGGCAGCAGGGTCAAGTCCCACCGCGGCGCATACGTCGCCCGGGTCGCGCGCGACAATGCCGCGGCGGACCACTTTTTCCGCGCCCGGCAGCGGCACGATGCGCGCGGCGATCTGGCCGCCGGTGAACATTTCCACGATGGCGAGCGATGCCTGCATCCCGGCCAGCGCCGCCAGCACGTCGCCTTCGAGCGTGTGGTCGTCCTCGGCCACGATGAAATTACCGAGCCGCTTGCGCACTTCCAGCTCCACGGGCGCGAGCTTGGCGAGTATCCCGGCCATGTCCTTGCCGCGCACCGTCAGCTTGGTTTCCAGCTGCGGATAGTGCGCGCGAAAGCCGAGCTTCACGCTGCCGTCGGGCGCGAGCGCTTCGATGCCATCGAGCAGATTGTCGGCGTGCGATTCGCCGATGCCGTAGGAGTGGAAGCGCTTCAGGTGCACCGCGGTCTGCCTGCCGCTTTTCGCCAGCAGCCGCGGGATCACCTCTTCTTCGAGCATGCGCCGCAGTTCGCGCGGCACCCCGGGGGTGAAATAGAAGCGCGCGCGGCCGATGGACAGCGCGAATCCGCACGCGGTGCCGACCGGGTTGTCGATGACCTCGGCGCCCGCAGGCAGCATCGCCTGTTTCCTGTTGTTGGGCGGCATCACCCGGCTGCGCCGCAGGAAATACGATTCCATGCGCGCCAGCCAATCTTCGTTCAGCACCAAGCCGACGCCCGCGGCCTGGGCGGCGATTTCCTGCGACAAGTCGTCTATGGTGGGCCCCAGTCCGCCGTTGACGATCACCGCGTCGGCGCGTTCTCCCGCCTGCCGAAACGCGAGCAGCAGGCTGTCGCGATCGTCGCCGACGGTCGTGCCCCAGTTCACCGACAGGCCGAAGTCCTCCAGCTTCTGGCTGATGTAGCTGAAGTTGGTGTTGACGATCTTGCCGGTGAGCACTTCGTCGCCGGTGCAGAGAATTTCGATGCGCATGGTCGCCAGCCTCGGGTGGGATTGCGGAATCCTATCATCGCCGACAGCGCGACCAGGGCGGCAATGCGAGAATTGCCATTCCCGCAACCTCAGAGATCGGGCCCACTTGTCCCCAACGATTTCATCGGCATTTGATTCCGGCGCGATAGACCTCGTCTCCTCCAGTGTCGCCGCGCCAGCCGCGGCGTTCCAGCTGCGCATCCGCAAGGATTCCCACGCCGACATCCATCAGTGGTTTCATTTCCGCCTATCCGGCGCGCGCGCCATCGCCTGCACCCTGCGCTTCGACAATGCCGGCGCGTGCACCTATCCCTCGGGATGGAAGGATTACCGCGCGGTTGCCTCCTACGACCGCGAGCACTGGTTTCGCGTGCCGACCCGCTACGACGGCACGGCGATGACGATAGAGCACACGCCGGCGCGCGACGCGGTCTGGTACGCGTATTTCGAACCGTATTCGCTGGAGCGCCACCAGGCGCTGATCGGCCGCGCCGGCGATTCGCCGCTCGCGCGCACCGAGCGCCTGGGCGCCACGCTGGAGGGGCGCGACCTGGATCTGGTCACAGTTGGCACGGGGCCGAAATCCATCTGGATCATCGCACGCCAGCATCCGGGCGAACCCATGGCGGAGTGGTTCGCCGAGGGCGTGATAGAGCGCCTCCTCGATCGCGCCGATCCGGTGGCGTGCCGCCTGCGCGAGCGCGCGCTGCTGCACATCGTGCCCAACATGAATCCCGACGGCAGCGTGCGCGGCAATCTGCGCACCAACGCCGCGGGCGCCAACCTCAACCGCGAATGGATGAACCCGTCCATGGCTTCCAGTCCCGAGGTGTTCCTGGTGCGCGAGCGCATGCTAAAGACCGGAGTGGATGCGTTCATCGATGCGCATGGCGACGAGGGGCTGCCCTACGTGTTCGTCGCCGGCAGTGAGATGCTGCCGGGATTTTCCCCGGAACAGGCGAAGGTGCAGAGCGAATTCATTGCCAACCTCAAGCGCGCCAGTCCCGATTTCCAGGACGCGCATGGCTACGGCGCGGGCAAGTACCACGCGGATGCGCTCAAACTCGCCTCGAAGTGGGTCGGCCACACCTGGGGCTGTCTGTCACTGACCCTGGAAATGCCCTTCAAGGACAACGCCGACATGCCGGACCCGGTGACCGGCTGGAATGGCGAGCGCAGCCGCAAGCTGGGCGCGGCAATGCTGGAACCGCTGCTGGCGTCGCTGGACGCACGCCAGAAAACCGCCGATTAAGTCATCCCCGCAAAAGCGGGGATCCAGCAACTATTTGAACTTCCTGGATTCCCGCTTGCGCGGGAATGACAAGTTGTCACCCGATCAGCGCTCCCCCGGGTTTGCGCATGGTCTGAATCACCGGCATTGTTGCGAAACGAGAGGGCGGCGTCGCGGCGCTCCGACTAGACTGTCTTGCCTGTGGCCACGTGATCGGCGCATCATGCCTGTGCTTGTTCGATTCGGCGCCGTGCGCATGCCGCGCGCGACCGGCGCGATCGCATGCCGCGGCTAACGAGGAGGTCATTATGAGCACCGCTTACAAGATTCTGGGCTTGGGCGCGTCCTACGGTTCGCTGCTGGCCGCAAAGCTGCTGTTTGCCAGGCACGAAGTGACGCTGGTGTGCCTGCCTGCCGAGGCCGACCTGATCAACCGGGAGGGCATACGGGTGCGCCTGCCGGTGAAGGGCCGCGAGGGTCTGGTCGAGATCGACTCGCGCAAACTGCCGGGAAAGTTGTCCGCCTGCGGTCCGGGCGCGGTCAACCCGGATGATTTCGATCTGGTGACACTCGCCATGATGGAGCCGCAATACCGCTCCTCCGGCGTGCGCGAGTTGCTGGCCGCGGTGGCGAAGTCGCGCTTGCCGTGCCTGTCGATCATGAACATGCCGCCACTGCCATATCTGGCGCGCATTCCCGGGATCGCACTCGATGCCTGCAGAAGCGCGTATGCGGATCCCGCCGTGTGGGACGGCTTCGACCCGGACAACATGACACTGTGCAGTCCCGACCCTCAGGCGTTCCGGCCTCCCGAAGAACAGGTGAATGTGCTGCAGGTCAGGCTGCCAACCAACTTCAAGGCGGCGCGCTTCGCATCGGACGCGCACACCGCGATCCTCAGGCAACTCGAAGCCGACATCGAAGCGTTGCGGTTCGACACCGGCACGGCCAGCATCGAATTGCCGGTGAAGCTGAAAGTCCACGAGTCCGTGTTCGTGCCGCTGGCGAAGTGGCCGATGTTGCTCGCCGGCAACTATCGCTGCGTGCAGCGGGACAGCGTTCGCCCCATCAAAGACACGGTGCACGGCGACATAGCCGCGTCGCGGGCCGTGTACGAATGGGTGCTGGATCTGTGCGTCATGCTGGGCGCGTCGTCGCAGGACATGGTGCCGTTCGACAAATACGCCAACGCGGCGTTGTTGCTGGGGGGGCCGTCTTCCGCGGCGCGCGCGCTGGCCGGCGGAGCACTTCAGATCGAACGCGTTGATCGCCTGGTGCAGACGATCGCTGCGCAGAAGGGCGTGCGACTGGATGCACTGGATGAGATCGTCACGCTGGTCGATGGCTGGCTGGATCGCAACCGGAAAAAAGCCGCCTGAGTTCTTCCGGGGGGCGCAACGACCCCCAACGACCCCTTGTGCCCGATCAGGATGAACTGAGCAGGACGAACTGAGCAGGACGAACTGAGGCCTTCCGTCCTTCGACAAGCTCAGGACGAATGGGGCGGGCCTTCACTCGTCGCCGGACGCAGCATGCCGCGCACCTCGAACTTCAGGTACAGCTCGCGGCAGGCCCAGGCATCGGTGGCGGCATAAATGATCTGCGCTTGCGATAGCCGCGGTGTCGACCAGTTAGAGGTGCTGGTCCCTTTCGGAATGCGAAATCCGAGCAGGATGCCGGCGAGATTGCGCAGGCCGGTCTGTTCTATGCCGCTCCGGTCGGCCTCGATGCCCAGGTCGACGATCCGCCTCGCCTCAAAGGGAAATACCTGCCTGAGCGGCCGCAGGTCGTCCGCCATCGCCACGCCGGCTTTGACGATGCGCGGCGATGCCAGCAGTTCGGCGATCAGCGGGAAGCTCGCTTCGCTGCTCAGTTGAAACAGATACACCGAGCGTGCCGTCGCCACCTGTACCAGGCAGGGAGGATAACGCTCGCCGCGGCGAAACGAAGGCCGCGTCTCGGTGTCGAATCCGACCACGCTTTCCTGCATCATGTCGGCCTGCGCGCGCGCCAGGTCATCAGGGGTCGTCGCGAGGCAGATCTCGCCTTCGTAGCGACGGATCTCGAGCAGCGCCAGGGCCGCTCTGGAAATGATCCGGACGCGGGGTTCGGCCGCGGGTATCGGCAACGAGGCGCTCACGCAAGTGCTGCCATGGCGATTATCCGGGGGAGGATTTATTAACTTTTATTTTCAGATAAGCCGTTGGAACGGTATTGTACAGCCAATAGCAATATACAACTTCATATAATTACCGGGTGCTGAAGCGAGCGCGCCGGCCTAAGTTGCCGCGGCGGCGCCGGAAGCGGCGCCCCGCGATATCAAAGGCTCCACCCCGCTTGTCCAGGGGACGATATTTTTTCCCGCATTTGTCCCCGCATTTGTCCCCGCATTTGTCCCTTGAATGCAAAAATCATACAATAAAGGCACCGCAACGCGCGCGGCAGCAGCCAAGGAAGTATCGGGAGAGATCATGGCAATCAAGACCTTGTATACAACATTGGGCGTGGATCCAACGGCAGACGCCGACGATATCGACAATGCGTTCAATCGCCTGAGAGGCTGTGATTTTTTCAATTTTAGCAGTTGGCATTTGAGCACAGAGGTGATTCACTCCACTGCGGAATGAAATATGCGATAGGCATGAAATTACTCGCTACCGACCGTTTATTTGACGATTTCTCTGCTTTTTCTACC
>SHXF01000060.1 GCA_009693435.1 Betaproteobacteria bacterium
TCGCGCGATCGGCCGTAGCCGTAGGTTGGCGGTGAGCGCAGCGAATCCCAACGGCGCATCGTAGCTGCCTGTAGTGGTGGGGTTCGCTGCGCCCACCCCAACCTACACAAATCGCTTTATGCTATTTGCCGCTTAAGTAAGTGCCATTCTGCTATAGCCGGGACCCGTTCCCACATCCAGCACCTTCATTCCCGCCCGGACACCGGTGAAAGCGAGCAACAGATCGGGTTTGCGCCGCCGGTCTATCTCCCGATCCGCGTCGCTGCGATCCGGACTGGCTATGAGCGCGGCGAAATCGGGTTGCGGCGGTTGCATTGCGCACCCCGCCAGCAGCATCAGTGAAACCGCAAAGGCGGCGATGCGACCCGCTGTATGCATCGGACGATCGTTCATGGCGCTATCCCTTGTGTTGACTGTGTGTTGACTGTCTGTTGATTGTCTGTTGATTGTCCGGTCAGTTGTCCGCGCCTGAGCCGAGAAAGCCCACCGCCTCGATTTCCACCAGCAGTTGCGGCGTGGCCAAACCACTTACTTCCACCAGCGTGGAGCAGGGAAATTCACCGCTGAAAAATTCCTCGCGCGCGCGCCAGACCTCTTCGCGCTGCTTGATGTCGGTCACGAAAATGGTGACTTTGATGATGTCGTTCATCTTGCCGCCCGCGGCCTTCATCAGGTGCTCGATCTTGCGGAACGCCTGCTTCGACTGATCGTACATGCCGCCGTCACCGACCACATTGCCGGCCAGGTCATGCGCTGTCATGCCGGAAATGAATATCTGGTCTCCGCAGACCTTGCAGTTGGTCCACGTCCTGGCTCTGGGTGTCTTGACTTCGCTGCTGTGCACCGCGCGCATCTTCATTCAGGTTTTCTCCATGATGATCTGACAATTCGGAATTCGGCCGCTGCGCGCACCGGGTGGATTCTCATGCTGCTACGTGCGCCCGGCGCCGGTGCATACTCATGCTGCTACGTGCGCGCGGCGCACGCTGCATTTCATGCGCGAACCGGCGTCTCCGGACGCTGGATGTTAAGCAGGCGCCGCGCATTGCCCTCGACGATCTGCCGCTTCACCTGCTGTTCGAGGGTCGGATGTTCCGTGACCACTTCGACCGGCCGCTCGTAGGCTATCGGAAAACAGTAGTCGCTTCCCATCAGCACCCGGTCCGGGCCGATGACCCGGGTGAGGTACTCGAGCACATCGTCGGAATAGCCGACCGTGTCATAGTAAAAGCGGCGCAGATATTCCACCGGTCCCTGTTTCATCCGGCGAAATTCCTCGCGCACCTGCCAGCCGCGGTGCAGTCTGCCCACCAGCCAGGGAAATGCGCCGCCCGCGTGCGGCAGCACCACCACCAGCTTCGGAAAGCGGTCCAGCACTTCTCCGAAAATCAGGTGCGCCGCGGCAATCGCCGATTCGAACGGGTTGCCAAGGAGATTGGTCAGGTAGTGGGGTGTCAAGCGCTCGGAGCCGATGACCTGCACCGGGTGCAGAAAAATCGGCAACCCGAGCGCTTCTATGCGTTCGTACACCGGAAAGAACGACGGATCGGACAATTCCTTGTCCTCGATATGCGTCGCCATGTAGAACCCCTTTACGCCGGGAAGCGTGGCGGCACGCTCGACTTCCGCCATGGCAAGGTCCGGCTGCTGCATCGGCAGGGTGGCCAGCCCGAAAATCCGCCCGGGATGGCGCTCGTGCGCCAGCGCCAGCGCGTCGTTGAACGCTTCGCTCAGCCGTTGCGACAGGTCGCGTTCCGCCCAGTACACCATCGGCTGCGACAGCGACAACACGTGCACCTCGACCTTCTGTTCATCCATCGCCGCCAGTCGGGCATCCAGATCGACGAACTTGCGGTGCACCGGCCCCGTCGTGAGGTGGCCGATCTTGAACTGCGGGCCTTTGCCTTCGACCATGCGGTATTCGATCCCGCTGGACGCCGCATGGTCCGCGATCAGTTTCAGAAACGTTTCCGGATAGTAGTGTGCGTGCACATCGATTGCATGATGATGGTCGTGGTCGCTCATGGGCTCTCTGACAGGCGTTGATGGTTCGGGCAATGGTGCGGGAAATCGACAGATCGGAATCTACGGATCGGAATCTACGGATCAGTTTCAGAAAACGCCGACAATTCCAAATCGACGGTCCGGATTTCATGGTTCGACTATTCGAATTCGATCTTGTGCGCAGGATACCCGATCTGGCCGCGCGGCCTGCAATCGCTGCTGCCGAATTCGGCGCCCGCGCCGCTACGCTTGCCGCTTCTTGCGCACCCGCAGGTCGAAACACGATCCGGGATCGAGCAATCCGTGCATCGCCGCGAGTTGCCCTTTCTGGATCTTGTTGGTAGATGTCGTCGGCAGCGAAGGGACAAACGCCACATATCCCGGCGCCTTGAAGTAGGCGAGTTGTGCCAGGCAGAAATCCTGAATGGAGAGCGCGGCATCCCGCCCGGCGCCGGCACCGGGCTTGAGCACCACGCAGGCCATCACCTCTTCTTCCCGCAAATCGTCGGCAAGCGCAATGACGGCTGCCTGCTGAACGGCGGGATGCGTCGCCAGCACGGCCTCCACTTCCAGCGCCGCAATATTTTCTCCCGAGCGCCGGATGATGTTCTTGCTTCTATCGACGAAATGGAGATGACCGGCCGGCCCGCGCCGCACCACGTCTCCGGTGCGAAACCACCCGCCTCGCCACGCCAGCGCGGTCGCTTCCGCGTCCCTGAAATAGCCGGAGAAAAAACCTGCGCGAGGATCCGCTCCGTCCCCTCGCACCAGCAGGTTCCCCGGTGCGCCATTGTCCACATCCCGGTCTTGTTCGTCGACGATGCGCACTGCGAGTTCGGGTCCGGGCAGACCCATGCAGCGCGTGCCGGGAAAACGCGGCTCATGGCTTGCGACGATCATCGCGCCGCCGCCCGTTTCGGTCATGGACCAGGCTTCGATCAGCGGAAAACCGAAGCGCTGCTCGAAGCGCTCGTGATCGCGGGGATTGACGCCCGCGCCAAATCCGAACTTGAGCCGCGTCGCGCGCTCCTCGGCAGCCGCCGGCAGGGACATGAGAATCGCCGGCATGATCCCCAGGTAATGAAAAATCGTTGCGCCGCTTTTGACCACCTCCGACCACCATGAGGACGGATGAAAGCGGTCGAGCGGGACGACGCACCCCCCCGACAGCACCATGGCCATGAGCGAGACCGCGATGGCATTCATGTGAAACATCGGCAAGGGTGTGATCAGGCGTTCTCTTCCCTCGTCGACCGCGCACAATCCACCTTGCGCGAGGTAACGCCGCCCGGTATGGAGGCAATACAGATTGCCGATGATGCAGGCCTTGGGCTTGCCGGTGGTGCCGGAGGTGTACAACAGCGCGGCCTCGGTTGCTTCGCCGGGAATAACTTCCAGCCGCTGCGCTCGGGCCCGCGGCGGATCGAACGATTCATCTGCTACGACAACCCGCACGAGCGACGCTGGCAGACGGGACAATTTCTGGAGCATTTCCGGCAGCACGACGGCGAATTCCGCCTCGCTATGTCCGAGCACATACTCCAACTCATTGGGAAGATAATCCGGGTTCAGGGGCACGGCGCTGGCGCCGACGGCGTTCAGCGCCAGATAGTGCGCAAAACACGCCGCACGGTTTCCCAGCATGAGCGCGACGCGGTGCCCCGGGCCGTAGCCGCATTCACGATATTGCCGTGCCAGCGCGTCGACACGCACGGCGAAAGCGGCATAGGTATATTCCTCCAGCGCCCCGTTGCCCGAAGCCGACGCCGGCACATGCAGGAATGGCTTGTTGGCATGGCGTCCGGCGGCTTCGGCAAACGCACCGTGAACCGTCGTCACGCCTGACGCCCGCCCGTCAATGTTCATCGCCGTGGTTCATCACCGCAGTCCATCAAAACACCCAATGCTTTGCCCATGACCCTTGCCGGTAATCGCCGCCGCCGCGCGGCACTACTCACGTTGGCCCCGGTCATCCCCTATTTTCTTGATTTGGCGAATGCCAGTGCCATGGCGCCGGCAGGCCCTGCTTCATTCGCTATCGGTCCCTGGCGCGGCGTACGCTCCCTGCCGGCGGAATGCGGCGCCGCGCCTTGTGCATTCGGCCTCCCGGTACTCGCCCCCGCGGCACCCGCGCCCGGCCGCCCGTTGCCCGATCGCGCCGCACCGGGCACGTCGTCCAGCCGCATGGTGAGCGCGATGCGCTGGCGCTTCACGTCGACTTCCAGCACCTTCACCTTGACGATCTGGCCGGGCTTGACCACGTCGTGCGGATCCTTGACGAAGCGATTGGCCAGCGCCGACACGTGGACCAGCCCATCCTGATGCACGCCCACATCGACGAATGCACCGAAGGCCGCGACGTTGGTGACGACACCCTCCAGAATCATGTCGGGCCGCAGATCCGCCAGCGACTCCACGCCGTCCTGGAATGTCGCGGTCTTGAACTCCGGACGCGGATCGCGGCCCGGCTTTTCCAGCTCGGCGAGTATGTCGCGCACCGTAGGCACGCCGAATTTCTCGTCGGTGAATTCCGCGGCAGACAAACCATTCAACAACGATGGCTGGCCCATCACTTCAATCATGCTCTTGCCGATTTTTTTCAGGATGCGTTGCACCACCGGGTAGGCCTCGGGATGGACCGCGGACCGATCCAGCGGATTCGCATCCGGGTGCATGCCGCCGGAGACGCGCAGGAATCCCGCAGCCTGCTCGAATGTCTTGTCGCCCAGGCGCGGCACCTTGCGGATTGCGCTGCGATTCGGGAACGGGCCGTTGGCATCGCGAAATTCGACGATGTTCTTCGCCAGCACGCCATTGAGCCCGGACACGCGTGCCAGCAACGGAATCGAGGCCGTGTTGACGTCCACGCCGACGGCATTGACACAGTCCTCCACCGTCGCATCGAGCGAGCGCGCCAGGCCGCGCTGGTTCACGTCGTGCTGATACTGGCCGACACCGATAGCCTTGGGATCTATCTTGACCAGTTCCGCCAGCGGATCCTGCAACCGGCGCGCGATCGACACTGCGCCGCGCAGGCTCACATCCAGTTCGGGGAACTCGCGCGCAGCGAATTCGGAAGCCGAATAGATAGAAGCACCCGCCTCGCTGACGACAATCTTGGCGAGTTGCTGCCCGGGCTTTTTCGAAACGACCCGCTTGATCAGATCGGCCGCGAGTTTATCCGTCTCGCGGCTCGCCGTGCCGTTGCCGATGGATATCAGTTCGACACCGTGCTGCACCACCAGCCTCGCCAGCGTGGCCAGCGACCCCTGCCAGTCATTGCGCGGCTGGTGCGGATAAATGGTGGCCGTATCCAGCAGCTTGCCGGTGGCGTCGACCACCGCCACCTTGCAGCCGGTGCGGATGCCCGGGTCGAGACCGAGCACCGCCTTGGGGCCTGCCGGCGCCGCGAGCAGCAATTCGTGCAGGTTGCGCCCGAATATCCTGATCGCCTCTGCTTCAGCAGACTCGCGCAGTTGCAGCAGCAACTCGCTGGACAGGTGCAGCGATGCCTTGACCCGCCAGGTCCAGCGGCACACGTCGGCCAGCCACTTGTCGGCGGGACGGCCCTTGTCTTCGATCGCGAAATGCGCGCCTATCATGGCAGTGCAGGGATGCGGTTCGACCGCCTCGAGTTCCTCGCCCAGACCGAGGTCGAGCGAAAGCACACCCAGGCTGCGGCCGCGCAGCAGGGCGAGCGCGCGGTGCGACGGCACGCTGCGCAGCGCCTCGGAATAGGCGTAGTAATCGCGGAACTTCTCTTCTTCCGCCGCCTCCTTGCCCTCGATGACGGTGGCGGACAGAAAACCCCGGTTCCACATCCGGTCGCGCAATTTCGCCAGCAGTTCGGCTGTTTCGGCGAAGCGCTCGGAGAGAATGTCGCGCGCTCCGTCGAGCGCCGCTTTGGCATCGGGGACATTGACGGCCTCGGCCATTTCCGTTGCCGGCACGACTCGCACGTAGCGCAGCGCTTCGACCTGCGGATCCAGCATGGCGTTCGCGAACAGCGCATCGGCCAGCGGCGCAAGTCCCGCCTCACGCGCAATTTGGGCCCGCGTCCGGCGCTTGGGCTTGAACGGCAGGTAGAGGTCTTCCAGCGCCTGCTTCGTCGTGGCCGCGCCTATCGCCGCCTGAAGTGGCGCGGTCAGCTTGCCCTGCTCAAGGATGGACGCGACGATCGCTGCGCGGCGGCCTTCCAGTTCACGCAGATACAACAGCCGCTCCTCAAGGTTACGCAATTGCGTGTCGTCCAGGTTGCCGGTGGCCTCCTTGCGGTAGCGCGCGATGAACGGAACAGTCGAGCCTTCGTCGAGCAGCACTACGGCCGCCGCCACCTGCCCTGGCGCCGCGCCGAGTTCCGTTGCGATGAGCTGGACGATCTTGGGCAGTGCGGACTGAGATGCGGTTTGAGTCATGACGTTTTCTAATTTTCTTCACAATTTATTTGTACAAATGCCTATAGTACGGTCACCTGCGGGCATTTCACGTACATGTTTTAATATAATTTGACAGGGCATCCGGTTCACCGGCGGGCGTTGCCCGACCGTCAGGCGCGCTCCGAAGCAGGCTCTTCGAGCCAGGACGCGAAGGCCGCTCGCGCCAGCCAACAATACCGCGGACAGGCGCTTCCTGATAGGTGGCGGTCAGAATCGCTGCGCCGCCGGGCGGCCGGGGGCTTTCCGGATCGGCAACCATCGCACTGGTTTCCACGCGCGCGTTGTAGCAAACTACCCGTGTCAGGAACGGCGAATGCGCAAGGGACTGTCGCCCGCCCGGCGGCGCACGACGCGGCGCACAACGCAACGCAACGCGACGCACAACGCGCAAGAATCGTTCAACGGACCGGCACGGCAACTGGAGGCACTCATGGAATACGGCACGTTCATCCCGCCATTGGCGAACACCTGGAAATTCGTCAAGCGGGCCGAAGAACTCGGCTATGCGCGTGCCTGGTTCTGGGACAGCCAGATGCTTAACTCCGAGTTGTTCGTCAGCATGACGGCGGCAGCGATGAACACTTCGAAGATCCGGCTCGCCTCGGGGGTGATGATGCCGCAGAACCGCATCGCGCCCGTGGCCGCAAGCGGGCTCGCCAGCCTGAACGCGCTGGCGCCGGGACGCATCGATTTCGGCATTTCCACCGGCTTCACCGGACGCCGCACCATGGGTCTGGGGCCGGCGAAGCTCGCCGACATGGAGGAATACATCCGGGTGGTGCAAGCATTGTTGAAAGGGGAGATGGTCGAGTGGACTTCCGAGGAAGGTCCACGCAAGGTGCGCTTTCTCGATCCGGATGTCGGCGGCGTCAACATCAAGGATCCCATACCGCTTCACGTCTCGGCATTCGGCCCGAAGGGACAGGCGCTGGTCGCGAAGCTCGGCACCGGCTGGATCAACGCACCCGCCAGCGTCGCGCATGGCAAGGCCGGCATCGAGGTCATGCAGGCGTCGTGGCGCGCGGCGGGACGCGATCCGACGGCGCTGTATTCATCGGGAACCATAGGCGGCTGCGTGCTGAAGGAAGGCGAATCGTACGACAGCCCGCGCGTCAGGAAGCAGGCCGGCGCACACGCCATGCTGGGCTTGCACAGCCTGGTGGAGGCGGCGGATTTCGGCGACATCAAGCGTCCGGTGCCGCCGCATCTCAAGGCGCTGGTGGAGCGCTACCGCACCGAGGTCTATGAAAAATACCAGCCCGCGGATGCGCGTTACCTGGGCAACCATCGCGGCCACTTGCTCTACCTCAAGCCGGAAGAGGAACACTTGTGCAGTGGCGATCTGATCAAGGCGACGACCTGGACAGCGACCAAGCCTGAACTCGTCGAACGCATCCGCGAACTGCATCGTGCCGGCTATAACCACATCGGCATCAACGCGGGGTTCGGCCAGTTCGATCGCCTGGAGGAATGGGCTGAAGTGTTCGAGGCGGTCTGATGGCTGATGAATTCAACAGGCCGCTGCATGATCTGCTGGCGGAAGCCGCCGCTCTGCGCGATGAAGGTCATGGCAACCTCATCACCTGGTCGCGCAAAGTGTTCATCCCGCTTACGCGCTTGTGCCGGGACGTCTGCCACTACTGCACCTTCGCGCAACCGCCCCGCAAGGGCGAGCCTGCCTTCCTCTCCCCGGACGAGGTGCTCGCGATAGCGCGCGCCGGCGCGGCGGCCGGTTGCCAGGAGGCGCTGTTCACGCTGGGCGACAAGCCGGAACTGCGCTATCGGCAGGCGGGAGAGGCGCTTTCGCGGCTCGGCCACAAGACCACGATCTCCTATCTGGCCGCGATGTGCGATCTGGTGCGCAGGGAAACCGGCCTGTTGCCGCACGCCAACCCCGGGGTGATGAATCGCGAAGAAATCGCCATGCTGCGCGCGGTCGCGCCTTCGCAGGGCATCATGCTGGAAAGCGCGGCGGAGCGGCTGTGCGAGCGTGGCGGAGCGCATTTCGGTTCGCCGGACAAACATCCCGCGGTGCGCCTTGAAACGCTGCGGCTGGCCGGTGAGCTGCGTGTACCGTTCACCACCGGCATCCTGATCGGCATCGGCGAGACGCGCGACGAGCGCATCGCTTCGCTCCATGCCATTCGCGATCTGCACCGGCGTCATGGCCACATCCAGGAAATCATCATCCAGAATTTCCGGGCCAAGCCCGGCACGCTGATGGCCGGCTCGAGCGAGCCGGGGGCCGACGAACTGAAGTGGACCATCGCCGTGGCGCGTCTCATGTTCGGGCCGCATATGAGCATACAGGCGCCGCCCAACCTGTCCGCCGCGTACGGGGAATTGATCGACGCTGGCATTAACGACTGGGGCGGCGTATCGCCCGTCACGCCCGATCACGTCAACCCGGAGGCGCCCTGGCCGCAGGTCGAAGCGCTGCGCCGGCAGACCGCACGCGCCGGCAAGACACTGGTGGAGCGGCTTACAATTTATCCGAAGTACGCATGCGAGCCCGCGCTATGGCTGGATCCCGCGCTTGCGCCGGCGGTGCTCGCAGCCAGCGACGCAAGCGGCTATGCGCGTGCCGACGCCTGGGCGCCGGGCATTGCGGGCGTTCAAGTTGCGCAGACGGATAACACCGGCCCGCTCTCCTCCCGCATCGGCGGCCTGCTCGCGAAGTTGCGCGCCGGCGCAGCGGCAAGTGAAACGGACATCGTCGCGCTGTTCGAAGCGCGCGGCGCCGATTTTCACGCGGTGTGCGCGGCCGCCGACCGGCTGCGCCGCGAGGTGAGTGGCGAGACGGTGCGCTACGTCGTCAATCGCAACATCAACTACACCAATGTCTGCGCCTACAAGTGCGGCTTCTGCGCGTTCTCCAAGGGACGCACCGCCGAGCACCTGCGCGGCGCGCCGTACGACATTCCCCGCGAGGAAGTGCAGCGCCGGGTGCAAGAGGCATGGGCACGCGGCGCAACCGAAGTGTGCATGCAGGGCGGCATTCATCCCGACTACACCGGTGACACCTATCTGGACCTGTGCCGCGCGGTGAAGGAGGCCTGTCCCGGGATGCACATCCATGCGTTCTCTCCGCTGGAAGTGACCCATGGCGCGGCCACGCTGGGACTTTCGTTGCGCGAGTTCCTTGCGGAACTGAAGAGAGCAGGCCTCGGTACCCTGCCGGGCACGGCCGCGGAAATTCTCGACGACGAAATCCGCGCCCTCATCTGCCCGGACAAGCTGGATACCGATGCGTGGCTGGAGGTGATGCGTCAGGCCCATGGCCTGGGCTTGCGCACCACCGCCACCATCATGTTTGGCCATCTCGAGCGGCCGCTGCACTGGGCGCGGCATCTACTGCGGGTGCGCGCGCTGCAGGCGGAGACCGGCGGCTTCACTGAATTCGTGCCCCTGCCATTCGTGCACATGGAAGCGCCGCTGTACCTGAAGGGGCGCGCGCGCCGCGGACCGACCAGCCGCGAAGCGATCCTGATGCACGCCGTGGCGCGCCTCGTGCTCCATCCTCTGATCACCCACATCCAGGTGTCCTGGGTCAAGCTCGGTGCGGACGGCGCGCGCGCCTGCCTGGCCGCGGGAGCGAACGACCTGGGGGGAACGCTGATGAACGAAAGCATCTCGCGCGCAGCCGGCACCGGGCACGGCCAGGAGTTGTCGCCCGCGGCGATGCACGCGCTAATTGAATCGGCGGGGCGCACGCCCGCACAGCGCAGCACGCTCTACGAGCGTGTGCCTGCGGAGCGTGAAGCGGCGTCGTTATGCGCTGCTCCGCTGACCGAGGTTCGCTTCGGGCCGCCGCTATCGGGCCGCAAGAAGCGCGAGGCACGGCGCGAGGCACAGCGCCAGGGCTCAGGCCCGGGCAGTGTTGACAAGGACGCCGCCAATGTCTGAGTCCGCGTCGCTCTCGATTGCGGTGCTGGGCGGCACGGGCGCCGAAGGGCGCGGTCTGGCGGTGCGCTGGGCAAACGCCGGCCACGCGGTCATCCTCGGGTCACGCGATGCCTTGCGTGCGGCACAGACGGCCGCCGAACTCAGCGAACTCGTGGCACCGCACCGCATCGCAGGCGCGGACAACCGTGCGGCCGCTGCGCAGGCGCAAGTCGTGGTGCTTGCCGTGCCCTACACGGCGCAACGCGCAACCATTGAGGACGTGCGCGAGCAACTCGCCGGGAAGATACTCATCGACGTGACCGTGCCACTGATTCCGCCCAGGGTTGCGCGCGTGCAATTGCCGCAGGGCGGCTCCGCCGTCGAGGCGATGCAGCAACTGCTGGGCGCGCAGACGCGCGTGGTGTCGGCGTTTCAGAACGTGTCGGCGCACTACCTGTCCGATCTCGCGCGCGTCATCGAGTGCGACGTGCTGGTGTGCGGGGACGACAAGGACGCCCGCGAGATCGTGGTGCGCCTGGCGAACGACGCCGGGCTGCGCGGCCTGCATGCGGGTGTGCTGGCGAACTCGGCCGCGGCGGAAGCGCTGACTTCCGTGCTGATCGCCATCAACCGGCACTACAAAGTCCCGGCGGCGGGATTGCGCATCACCGGCTTGCCGGATTCGACACCACCCCCATCGACACCACCCCCATCGACACCACCCGCATCGACAGCAGCGGGTGCATGACCAAGGCAGCGGAGGTTCCCGTTACGCCCTCGAGCGCGGGCGAAAGCAGCGCGCGGGCGCCGAAACGCATGGAACTGATCGCCATCGGTGGCATCCCGCTGGTCCGGCCGGGCGACAATGTCGCGACTTTGATCAAGCAGGCTATGTCTGCCTCGGCAATCACGCTGCAGCATGGGGACGTGTTCGTCATTGCGCAGAAGATCGTATCCAAGGCCGAAGGACGCTATGTCGCGCTCGCCGGGATCGAGCCCTCGCCGCGCGCCAATGAACTCGCTGCGCTCACTGCCAAGGACGCCCGGCTGGTCGAAATCATCCTGCGGGAATCGCGCGGCGTGGTGCGCTGGCGCAAGGACGTGCTGATCGTGGAGCATCGCCTCGGCTACGTGCTGGCCAATGCCGGCGTGGACGCATCCAACGTGGGCGACGAGGGCCGCGTGCTGCTCCTGCCCGAGGATCCGGACGCGAGCGCGGCAGCGATTCGCGCGGGATTGGAGCGTGCAATTGACGAGAACAGCGACGAGAACAGCGACGCGAACAGCGACGTGGAGGGCAACGTGAACGTCGGCGCGCGGATCGGCGTAGTGATCAACGACAGCTGGGGCCGCGCCTGGCGGCTGGGCACCATAGGCACGGCGCTGGGCGTGAGCGGCATCCCCGCGGTTGCGGACCTGCGTGGCACACCCGATCTCTTTGGCCGCAAGCTGCAAGCCACCGAAGTGGCAGTCGCAGACGAACTGGCTGCGGCCGCCTCGCTGATGATGGGGCAGGCCGCGGAAGGCCATCCGGTGGTGCTCGCGCGGGGATTTCCCTATGCGCGGACTGAAGGGCGCGGCGCGCACCTGGTGCGCCCGAAGTCGCTCGACCTGTTTCGCTGAATCGTGTCAGTCAGAACGTCGCCATGATCCTCGCACTCGCAGGCGGCGTGGGTGGCGCCAAAATGGCCGCGGGGCTGCACCGCCTGCTCGGAGAAGGCCTGACGGTTGCAGTCAACACCGGAGATGATTTCGAGCACCTCGGTCTTTCCATCTCGCCTGACCTCGACACGGTCATGTACACCCTTGCAGGGATGAACAATCCACTCACCGGATGGGGCATTGCCGGCGAGACCTGGGAATTCATGGGGATGCTGGAGCGACTGGGCGGGGAAACCTGGTTCCGGCTCGGCGACCGGGATCTCGCCGTCCACGTCGAGCGTACGAGGCGCCTTGCCGCAGGGGAAACACTGTCTGCGGTGACCGCGGCACTGTGCACACGACTGGGAATTCTCGGCACCATCGCGCCGATGTCGGATCAACCGGTGCGCACCATGGTGGAGAGCGATCGCGGCGAACTCGCCTTCCAGGATTATTTCGTGCGCCTGAAATGCGAACCCGTGGTGCGCACATTGCGCTTCGCGGGCGCGGCGCAGGCCGCACCTGGCGCGCCGTTTGCGGCAGCGCTCGCCGATACCTCGCTCGCAGGCATCGTGATCTGCCCGTCCAATCCCTATCTCAGCGTGCAGCCGATACTTGAAGTGCCCGGTGTAGCGGCCGCTTTGCGCGCGCGCCGCGTGCCGGCCATTGCGATTTCTCCCATCGTCGGCGGCCGAGCCCTCAAGGGGCCCGCCGCCAAGATCATGCGGGAGCTGGGCCGGGAAATCTCGGCTCGGGAAATCGCCCGTCATTACGCCGGACTGATAGACGGCCTCGTCATCGATGATGCGGATGCAGCGCTGGCGCCCGACATTGCCGGCCTTGGCGTGCAAGCATTGGTGACCGGCACCGTCATGGAAAACGTGGCGACCTCCATCGACCTCGCGGAGCGCAGCCTCGCGTTTCTGCAGCGGCTGCGCCGCTGATTTTGCATCTCAATGCCGCTGCGCCGCTTCTGGATCATCATTCCCTGCCAGGGCCTGGATCGCGGCAAGACGCGCCTCGGCTCCGTGCTGGGTCCGGCGGAGCGGCGGCAGTTCGCGCGGCAATCGCTCAGGCATGTAGTGCGTGCAGCACGAAAGATTGCCGGCGACCGTCATACCCTGGTTGTGAGCCGCTCCGGCGAAGTGCTGGGACTCGCGCGACGGCTGGGTGTCAGCGCCCGCGCGGAACGCGAATCGGGACTGAATGCCGCGGTCCGCGATGCGGTTTCGTTTGCGCGGCGCCGCGGCGCCGCCGGTATCGCGGTGCTGCACGCGGACCTGCCGCAACTTTCATCCCGCGACGTCGTATGCCTGCTGCACGCGCTGGCGCGGCAATCGGGGGTGGTGCTGGCGCCCGACCGCGACTGCGAGGGCACCAATGCGCTGGCGCTGCGTCCTGCGGGCCGGTTCGAGTTCCACTTTGGCACCGGGAGTTTCAAGAAACACAGCTCGTCCGCCCGCCGCATGCATATCCGCACTCGCGTGCTAAAGCGGCCGGGGCTGGCTGCTGACGTCGATACACCGGAGCATTACGAAGCGCTGGAGTGTTTTCTCGCTGCCGGCCGGCCGTCCCCGCCGTAACTTGTGCGACACGATCCCGGCGCCATGCCAGTCAGGCAACCCCCTCCACTGCAACCAGATCACTGATCGCGGATTCGTGGCGCACCGATTTCAGCGGCTGGTACTCCGGGTCGTTGAAAAAATTCCGAATGGCCTGCCGGTCCGGAAAGCGGAACAGCACCAGCCGCGTCGGATTCCAGTCCCCTTCAATGACTTCATGGGTCCCGCCCCGGACGAGGTACTCCCCGCCGTGCTTCTCCACCAGCCTCGGGACTTCGCGCTTGTACAGTTCGTATTTTTCCGGGTCCCGGATGTCGATATCGAGGATAAGATAGGAAGGCATGTGTTGCTCCGTGGTCATATTGCCGGAGCGTATTATCATATGCAGTTGATGACCGGGCTTCGAAGGGGAGCGTTTCTCGTCGACCTGCCAGAATCTAACCGCCAGAACCGGCCGCTCCGTGCTTCGCCAACGTTCCGACATGCTCGCGCCTAGCGGCGCGTGCATTCTTACCGAGGGATAGTGATTGAAAAACGATTCTCCTGATTCGCGCCTCAAGGCAGTCCTCGACCCGATGCTGCTGAAAATTCCCAGCATAGAAGCCGGGGAGATGACCGGGTTGCTCGCCTACTTCATCAATGGAAAAATGTTCGCCTGCATCTTCGCCGGTGCCGTGGGGGTCCGCCTGTCTCCGGCGATGGCGACCGAACTTCAATTCTCGAAGGATTACGTCGCGCCGTTTCAGCCCAAAGGGATGACCAGCACCAGGGAGTGGATTCAGCTAAGCCACGAAAACCTGGCCGACTACGAGAAAGACCTGGAAATCTTTCAGGCGTCCATCGACTTCGTGAAGGCGGCAAAGTCGCGATAGGTGCGAGCGCTCAGGGTCGCCGCGCCCGGGCAGAATAGATTGCGTTCGCTGCCTTGCGGCGTTACAGGATGATGAGCGCGAGATTCTGCAGCAGAAGCCAGGCGGAGAGCAGTCCCACCGCAACAATCAGATTGCGCCGGTATTTGGCATAGGCCAGCTTTCCATCGGGCAACTGCCACTCGTCCGCGACCCGCGGAGAATTCCAGAGATACAGGAAAACCAGGAGGATGCCGGCGGTGGTGACATAGAGACCGAAGGCATTGAGCGCCCAGTGGTAATCACATTGTTTGTCCTTTGCAACAGTCGACGTTCTGTGACGCTCCAGGTCGCACCTGCATCCGGAACACCAGTGATCCCTTCATGCGCAGCATGAAGGCGATCTCTATATATTCGTCATTCCCGCGAAAGCGGGAATCCATCTGCATGATTACATGGGTTCCCGCCTCCGCGGGAACGACACAATCTGAATTTATAGAGGTGCCCTCAAGCGAATCCGGAAGGGTCGCGCGTCCCGATACAGGGTCGATCTGCCATCGCGACCCCGCAATAGGCGGGGGGGCAAACAATTGCAAACAAATTGCAGGGGCTGGTGCTGTGGAGAGGAATCGAACCCCCGACCTGATGATTACAAATCAACTGCTCTACCAACTGAGCTACCACAGCAATCCGGCGCCTATTTTACCCGCGTCCCCGCCCCACGTTTTCGCCGCTGCCGGTAATATCCACAGCCTTGCCACCCTAGACACAGAACAGGAGTCCCCATGAGCAAATCGCTGGCGAATTGTCACGTCGTGGTCACGGGCGGCACCGGCGCACTGGGCCGCGCTGTAGTTGGTGCATTGCTGGATGAAGGCGCCATTTGCCACATCCCGAATCTCGTTGCGGAGGAACTCGATGGATTCGCGTTCGCAGCCAACGCCAACGTTCATCTGGTCAAAGGAGTCGACCTGACGGACGAAACGGGAGTGCGGCAGTTTTATTCCGGCCTGCCCGGCCTGTGGGGCTCGGTGCACTTGGCAGGCGGCTTTGCCATGGGCAACATCGCGGACACGACGGCATCGGGATTCCAGGAGCAGATGAACATGAACGCGCTCAGCTGTTTTCTCTGCTGCCGTGAAGCGGTCCGTGCGATCCGGTCACGGCCGGGATCGCAAGCGCCGGCGCAGGCGGGCGGGCGCATCGTGAACGTGGCCGCCCGGCCGGCACTGGAACCGCGGCTGGGCGCCGGCATGACGGCCTACACCATGTCGAAGGCCGCGGTGGCGGCGCTCACGCAAAGCCTGGCCCAGGAACTGAGCGCCGAATCCATCTGGGTCAACGCCGTGGCGCCGTCGGTACTCGATACGCCGTCCAACCGGGCCGCCATGCCGGGCGCCGACCATGCGAAGTGGCCAACCGTTGCCCACGTTGCCGAATTGATCACTTTTCTCGCATCGCCGGCCAATCAGGCGACGCGGGGCGCAGTCATCCCTGTCTACGGCGGGGTCTAGCGAACGATTGAGCTCTTTCGCCATCGCGGCGGACAGGCATTGCCGGCGAAGCGGCACGACCGCGGGCAGCACCGCTGGCAGCGTCAGCGAAGCATGTTATTCTGCCCGTCGCTCGCAGCCACCTGGAGCGGGCGACACCACCAGCTCTGAAAGCCGACACTCATGGCCTCGAATCAGGATCCGGTATCGAATTTCTATTTCGTCCGCCACGGCGTGACCGAGCAGAACTTCCGCGGACTGCGCTGCGGCGGAGATGTCGATGTGCCGCTCACGGACATCGGTTGCGACCAGGCCTACCTGCTGGCAAAACAGATCCAGAAAATGGGCATCGAGGTCGGCGTGATAGTCGCCGCCGATCTGATCCGCGCCCGCCAGACCGCCCTGATCATGAGCGGCGTGCTCGGCGGGTTGCCCATTGAATCCGACCCGCTGCTGAACGAGCGCCGCCTGGGCGAGTGGAACAACCAGCCGATCGCCGACACCGAAGCCCAGCTAGCGGCCAATGTCACGCCGCCGGGCGGGGAATCCGAGGCCGAATTTACCCAGCGCGTGGGTCGCGCCATAGAACACCTTCGATCGCGCCTCGAGCGCAAGCCGCTGGTCGTGAGCAGCAAAGGCGTGGGACGGATACTCAACACCCTGCTCGGCGGGCAGGGACGGCTGCAGGTGGCGAACGGGGAGGTGGTCGAATTCGCGCTGACTCGATCCGAGGCGGGACAGCAAATTCTGGTTCTGAACCGACCGCACCAGGTCTGATCTGCCGGGCGCCGCTCGTCTCGCAGGACTGAGCCGGCGCCGTTAACCCGGAATGCGCGAAACCGGCCGCCTCAAGCTGCTCGCGGGTGGGGCGTGGGGTTCCGGTTCCCTATCGCGGCCGGGCTCTTGCGTCCCCTGCTCCTGACTCTTGCTGGATTGCACCGGCACTGAAGCCGGCTCCTCTGCGTTTTCGCGCAGCGGATGATGCAGCACCGACCACTCTTCGGCGGTCCGCCCGCCGTGCAGCAGCCACTGCAGCACCAGCCACGTCTGATTGCGATCGGACAGCACCGGTGTATGGCCCGTATCCGGCACATGCATGACAGTGAGGGTCTTGGTCTGCTTCATTCTGGCGATGGTATGCGGCAACAGCGCGTCGGACAGCATGCCGTGTATCAGCATGATGGGGCAGCGGATCATCGCCCATAGCTCCCACTGGCGCAGGCTCAGTTGCGCGTCGCGGCGATACGCCTGCAGGGCGCGCACATCGTGCCGATAGACGCGGCCGCCGTCTTCGTCGGACCAGCGCGTCTGGTGAAAAGTGATGTTGAAGCGGATGTCGTCGCTGATCGGCCCGTCGTTCTTCTGCGAAGCGCCGACGCGGCGCAGCAGATCCGCGGGATGGCGGAACACGTAATGGCGCGCCAGCGTCTCCGAGCGCCGCTTGCGCCGCTTGCTGGGAATGAACGGTCCGATGTCGTTCAGGATGAGGCGGCTGACGAGCCTGGGATGCCTTGCCGCCAGTTCGATCGCGGCGCTGCCGCCGAGAGAAGAGCCGAGCACGATCACCGGGCCGGTGCCCAGGTGCATGATCAGCTGGCGCAGTTGCTCCACATAAGTCGCAAGCGAGTAGTCGCGCTCGTCGGCCATCCAGCCGGACAGGCCGCGGCCGACCCAGTCCATGCACACCACCCGAAAAGGCCCGTGCAGGTCCGCAGCGAGATAGTTGAAACGCATCGCGCTGTTCGCAACGCCGCCGCAGCACACCAGTGTGGGCAGGCCCGGGGCGCCCCAGTCCGTATAGGCGACCCGGACGTTGTAGGGCTTTCTGAAGCGTCGCGATACCTGCTGCAGTCGCGTCGGATGCACGTATTCGAAATAGCGCAAGGTGAAAAGCGAGTGGAATCGTCCGACGATGCGCGTCGCCATTTCAAGGTATTCGTCCCACGTGTTGAGCACATGGCGACGCCCCGGAATGGGCGGTTCCCAGTCCGGCCGGATCGCGGGCCGGCGATTATCCTGCGACACGCCGCTCACCCGACCGAGCGCGGACAGTTGCCCCGGTCCGGCCTACCGCATGGATGCTTCCGCGCATTACTCTGCTTTGGCGGCATCCGCAGGCGCGCGCTTGCCCAGGCTGCTGCGCTCGCGTTCGCGCTGCCGCAACACGTCTATCATCACGTTGAAGGTTCGCGACAGCTGCCCGATCTCGTCGTTGCTGGTCACCTTCATGGTGGCCTTGTCGTAGTCGCCGCTCTTCAGCGCGTGCGCGGCGCCGTTCAGGTCCTCGATCGGCTTGACGATGCTGCGCGCGAACAGCATTGCGAACAACAGGAATATCGCCCCCACCAGCACCACGATATACAGGACGTTCTCGAAAAGCTGATCGAGCGGCCGGGAGAAAGCCTCGCGCGATTCGCTCGCCGCGACCACCCAATCGGTGCCCTTAACCGGGGAATAGCCCGCAATCTCCGCCTGGCCGGACAGGGCGGATTGGTAGACCACGTTGCCCGGGCGCGCCGCTCTGACGATGGCCCTGGACAATTCAGGCATGGCGACCGTCTCGATCTTGTCGCGCCTGAAGCGCTGGTCGTCGATGATTTCCTTCAGTATCTCGGGCTTCAGCGAAGCGATGGCCGAGAAGCGGCGCCTGGGATCGGGATGATAAATCAGTATGCCGTCCTCATCGACCATCAGCGCCAGGCGCTCGTTGCCCACCCGCGCCTGTTCGAGTATGGTCTCGATCGGCTTGGCGAGCAGCCGGATAACCACCGCGCCGATGACCCGGTCATCGGCGCCGGCGCGCACCGGATGGGAAAAGAACACCCCGTTGGCGCCTGCCACCGCGCCGACGATGATGGTCGTGATGAATGGCTTGCCGGTCATCGCCACCTGGAAATACTCGCGAAACTTGAAATTTCGCCCCTGCACCTGCGGATCGCTGGCGACCTTGGCGTTGCCCTCGGCATCGAACACCATGACCAGTTGCAGATCCGTATTGGCCTTGAGCAAGGCGCCCAGCTTGGAGCGCAGCAACACTGCTCCGGGCTCCGTGGGCGCCACCAGATAGGAAACGAAGTCGCGGTCGGTGCCGATGTAGTTCGCCAGCTTGCCTGTGTCATCGAGCAGTTGCGACACCCGGCCGCTCAGACTTTGCGCGAGTTGCTCGAGGTTCTTCAGTTCCCCCTGCGACACCCGCTCGACGCTTCCCGACCAGTTGTAATAAGCCGTGATCAGCATCGGAAACAGCGCCGTCGACACCATCGCCAGGGTCATCTTCAATGCGATCGGCCACGAAGCAGGCCGGAACAGCGTGCGCCCCCACTTGCGCAGGCGTGCTTTCATCAGACGCGGCGAGGTCAGCACTTTTGCCCAGCTGTCTTCGACTTTGATGCCTTCGTCGGCATCGCCGCCCGCGGCAAGCGCCTGTACCAGGCCGAGCGCGGAGGCATGCGCGCCAAACAGCGCTTCGGCGAATTGCTGCACGTCCTGCGGGCGGTCTTCGGGCTGCGGCTTCAGGGCCCAGTCGATGGCACGCAGGAATTCCGGACTGAAGCGGCCCTTTGCCGCGTCGACTGCGGGTTCCATCCGGTCCTCTCCGGTACGGTGTGTCGCCTCGGGGGGTTTGGTGCCTGCAACCATCCAGTAAAGCGTCGCGCCGAGCGCATAGAGGTCTGTCCACGGCCCCTGGTTTCCGCCGAAGTACTGTTCGATCGGTCCGTAACCGGGCGTGACGATGTTCGCCAGTTCAACTTCCTTCGCGGCTGCCTGCCTTGCCGCCCCGAAGTCGAGCAGCACCAGGCTGCCGTCCTCGTCACGGACATAGATGTTGTCGGGCTTAATGTCGCGGTGCAGGATGCCGGAGCGATGCACCACGCCCAGGCCGTCGAGCAGCGGCAGCAACAAATTGAGCAGATCGCGTTCGGCGATGTCGGAATGCTTGCGCCACCAGTTCTTCAGCGATTCGCCGCGCTCGTACTCCAGGACCATGTAGGCGGTGGTGTTCGCCTCGAAGAAGCGCGCCACCCGCACGATATTGGGATGGCGGAACGTGGCGAGAGTCCGTGCTTCGATCAGGAACGAGTCCAGCCCGTACTGATAAAACTCCTGATCCTCGGCGCTACGCGGGGAAACCGATTTGCTGGAATCGCGAAGGGCGAACTGCTCCGGCAGGTATTCCTTGACCGCCACCTTGGCGTTCAGATTCACGTCGGTGGCAAGGTAGGTGATGCCAAATCCGCCCTGGCCGAGAAACCGATCGATGCGGTACTCCTGCAGTCGATAACCCAGCGGCAGCGCCAGCGCGCCATCAACGCCGGCTGATGCCGCGTGCGGCGCCTCCGTTGCGGGCGCCTTGTTGGCGGCAGCGGCGCTGCCTGTTCCTGCTCGCCCCAGCGGAGAATTCGGGTCCGCCTGCGTCTTGTCGCCGCCGGCAGTGGCTGCCGTGGCCGGGCGGTTGAAATTCGGGTCCACCTGGGTTCTGTCGCCAGCCGCCGCCGCAGCGGCAGCAGCAGCCGAAGCAGGACGATTGAAGTTCGGGTCGACCTGCGTCTTGTCGCTCGCGGGCGGAGCCGGCGCACGCGTACGATGCATCGGTGAATTGGGATCGATCTGCGTCCTGTCGGATGCTGCCGCAGCGTTGGGCGCGACGGCCGGCGCCGGACGTGCCGCAGCGGCGGCAGCGGCTGCTGTGGCGGCCCTCTGTCGATGCAGCGGGGAGTTCGGGTCGATCTGTGTCTTGTCCGAGGCCGGCGGGGCTTTTGCGGGCGGCGCGGCAGTGCCAGGCGCGGGTGGTCGCGGCGGCGCTACAGCGGCTGGCGCAGCGGCGGCTGGCGCTACAGCGGCTGGCGCAGCGGCACCGGGCGCAGCCGCAACGGGCGCAGCGGCCTTGGCCGGACTCGAAGTCGGAGCACCCGCCACCGGCTTGCGATGAATCGGTGAATTGGGATCCAGGACAGTCTTGTCGTTGTCGGCAGCGCTGGGGGAGCCCGGCTCGGCTTTCCCGAAAGAACGGATGTCATCGTTGGTGGCCATACTCTGCCTCCCTGGCAGCCACGAAGTGGAGCTGCAACCCTACCACAAAAAAGGCATTAAATGAAACCAGAATCACTGCAATCACAGGGACTTAGAGGAAATTCTTAGAATTGCCGAGAACTGCATGCTATATTCTGCGCCGGGCCTCGATTTTTCGGATGCCCGCCAATGGAAATACTCAATGGATTTTCTGACAAACCGTCAGCCATTTGAAGTAGCTCGAGACAACAAATCCATCATTCGCCTACCGCAGATAAGTTCGAACACAGACGCTACGGACGCGGGTCGGCAGTGGTACCGGAAATTTTTGACTAAGGTCGGAAACGCCTGCCCTCGGCGGCTTTCCGAGTTGACTGATGCAGACGACGCGCAGCCGATTTGTGTTGGTCGCCCTGGTGGCGTGTATTTTTGCCGTCGTCATGGCGGTCTTCCTCAATTACTTCAAATACAAAACCACGATTACGCAGATCGTGCAGTCGCGCATCCTGGTCATCGGGGCCGGCATAGAAAACAGCGTGCAGAGTTCGCTCGGGCTCGGCATGTCCTTCGCCGAACTGGGCACCCTGACCGGCTTGATGGAACGCGAAAAACTGGCTGATCCGCTGATTCGCAGCATCGTCGTATTCGATTCCACCGGTCGCATCCTGTACAGCACCGACCAGCCACAGGTCGGCAAGGATGTTCCCCCCCCCTGGATCCAGGCGGCGTCGCTCAGCAAGCGCGAGTGGCATGTCGATGAACAGGCCCAGGGCGTCGCCGGCATCGTGCTGAGAAACAACTTCGATCTGCCAGTCGGCTATCTGGCGCTGCGCTATTCGCGCGATCAGTTGCTCGCAAACATCGGCGCAATGGGCGGCCGCCTGCTGCTGGTCGCGGGCGGCGTATTCGCCGTGGTGGGGTTGCTGCTGTCCTTGGCGCTCATCGTCGTGTTGCGCCGTTTCGAACGCGACGCTGCGGCCATGGAAAACGGTGTCAGGAACCTCGATACCCGCGTCTCCGCCGGCAGTGCCGGGTTCTCCACGGCGGTGGAGCAATTGCGCGAAGCGATCGGCAGTGCCGAAGCCGGAATCCGCGATGTGCAGAAGAAGCTCGACATGCGCCAGGCAAAAACCTGAGCGCGCCGGCATGAACACCGCCTACCTGAAACGCATCTACTGGCAGCTCACGGGCCTGACCATGGCCGCCATGATCCTCGCTCTCGCCGCAATTTCGGTCATTGCGCACGAAGAATTCGAAGACCAGCTGGTTCCGGAGATGGCGAAGAAAGCCACCACCGTCGGCGCATCGGTGCGCTCCCTGGTGCAGAAGGCAACCGGCTACGGGCTCGACTATCGCGCGCTGTACGGCGTGGAAAGCACGTTTGAGGAGGTGCGCAGCGAAAACCCGGAATTCGCCTATCTGGCGATGACGGACGAACTCGGGCGCGTGCTCTACCAATACGGCAGCCCGCCTCCCGGCGCGGCGGCGCATTTCGCCAGCGCCGAGGTGCTGCGCGCCCAGACGTCGGCAGGCAGCACGTTGCAACCGAAGCTGCTCGATACGCAATACATGGTCTCGCTGCCGCTCGGCACCCCCGACAAGCCTCTCGGCCTGATGCACATAGGCATCGACCAGAATTTCGTCCAGCACATCATGCTGGAGGCGGGACTGGACATCGTGGTGGTGCTGATCGTCGCGCTTTTCTTCACCTTGGAACTGCTGCATTTCATCGCGGGCGGCCGGCTGGAAGCCGGTTTCGCGGCATTTTCCGGCGCAGTGGAGAGCATACGCGGCGGCGATTTGAGGATGCGGCCGAAGACGGCGGCCACCGATGAAGTGGGACGCGTGCTCGGCCTGGTAGGCGATGCACTGACCAAGCTGAACGAGCGCTATCAGAAGCTGGATGCCGATTTGAAAAAGCGCATCGCCGCGGCCGACACTGAAAGCCGCGCCCAGCTGGGCCCCGCCATGGAGGCGTTCGATGCACTCGGCAAGCGCTTCCAGTTCGGCACCGTGCAGGTTACCGGCGAGGACCCCGGAGCTCTCGCCAAAATCCGCGCGCCGCTGTTCATGTTCATCCTCGCCGAGGAACTGACGCGTTCATTCCTGCCCTCCTATATCGGCCAGATGCTGGTGCCCGTGCCGGGACTGTCTCCGCAGATTGTCATCGGCCTGCCGATCGCCTTGTTCATGCTGATCGTCGCCGTGGGACAACCGTTCCTCGGCGCCTGGAGCGAGCGCATCGGCCGCCGCCGCGCCATGCTGACCGGCGCGCTGTTCGGCACCATCGGTTTCGCGGCCACCGCCTTTGCCCACAATCTGCTCGACCTGCTGCTGTGGCGCGCGATCTGCGCGCTCGGCTACGGCATGGTGTTCGTCGCCGCGCAGGGATACGTGCTGGACCACACCGGACCGAAAAACCGCACTCAGGGGTTTGCACTGTTCGTCGGCGCGATCATGGTTGCCACCATCTGCGGGCCGTCGATCGGCGGCATACTCGCGGACAACGTCGGCTACCGTCTTTCGTTCATCCTGTCGGCGGTGCTGTGCGCCTTGTCGGTATTCGCGATGCGCGTTCTGCCGGGCGCCGAAGGCCGCGGCAACGCACCGCGTGCCGAGCGCCCGCCGACCTTGTCCGATTTCGGCAGGCTGCTGATCAATCGCCGCTTCATGACCCTGTCCGGGCTCGCCGCAGTGCCGGCGAAAATAATTCTCACCGGCGTCTGCTTCTACCTCGTGCCGCTCTATATCGTCTCCATCGGCAGCACCCAGTCGATGGCAGGACGCATGCTGATGGTGTACGCGGTGATGATGGTGCTGATCGTGCCGGTGGCGGCGCGCTATGCCGACCGGATCGAGCGGCGCGACCTGCTGGTGGCGGCCGGACTGTGCCTGTCCGGCCTGGGCGGGTTCCTGCTGCTGCTCAGCGACAATTTCCTGATGGTGTTTGGCGTGGTGTTCCTGCTCGGACTGGGTCAGTCGATATCGATTGCCGTGCAGGGCACCCTGGTCAGTGAACTGTGCCGCGACGAGATCAGGGAGTTCGGCGATGGTTCGGTATACGGGACTTATCGCCTACTGGAACGCCTGGGCAATGTGGCCGGTCCGCTGCTGGCCGGCGCGCTGGTCGTGCGCTACGGTTACCAGAACGCATTCATCGGCATCAGTGCTCTGGTGGTCGCCTGCGGCGTGCTGTTCGCCATCTCCATCAGCACCTACCGTCGCGCAGCCGCATAGGCGAATGAAAATCATGCCCAGCACCATCCGGCACTACACAGACAACACAGTCCGATTCAGGCGTTTCGTTGTCGCGATCGGCGCGGCCTGCTTCCTGTGGGCTGCGGCAATGTCGCCTGCAACCGCCCAGGTGGCATCATCGCCCGCGGCAAAACCGCTCCGGATTTATGCGATAACGTTTCGCGGCATGACCGACGTCGAGCGGGGCTTTCAGGAGTACTTCGCGTCGCGCGGCATTCCGGTGGACATCACCTTTCGCGACCTCGCGCGCGAGCCCTCCCGGATGCCGGGGTTCCTCGAGGAAATCCGGCGGACCAGGCCGGACCTGATCTACACCTGGGGCACGTCGGTCACGCTGGGCGTGGTCGGCCCCCACGACAAGATCGACCGCCGCGTCCACATCACGGACATCCCGGTGGTGTTCACCCTGGTAGCGGCGCCGGTGCTCGGACGGATTACGCCCGACCTGAAGTCTTCCGGCCGCAACATCACCGGCGTATTTCACGTCGCGCCGACGGAAGCGCAGATGCGCGCCATGGCGACTTACCGGCCGTTCAAGACGCTCGGCGTCCTCTACACCCCGACCGAACAGAATTCGATTGTGGTGCTGAACGAAATCAAGGAAACCGGCAGAAAGATGGGATTTGCCGTGGTGGAACGACGCTTTCGCATCGATGCAGACAAGAAAGTGACGAGCGAAGGCGCGCCCGATCTGGTGCGCGAACTGAAAGCGCTGAAGGCCGAATGGCTTTATCTGCCGCCCGATTCCTTTCTCGGCACGCAGGCGGAAAAGGTGGTGATACCTGCCGCGCACGAGGCCGGGCTTCCGACGTTCGCCTCGACCGAACAGTTGATGGAGGCAGGCGCGCTTTCCGGTCTGGTGAGCCGCTATTACAGCGTCGGGCAATTCACCGCCTACAAGGTCGAACAGATTCTGGTGAAAAAACTGGCTCCGGGCGACGTGCCCATAGAAACCCTGACGCGATTCTCCTACCAGATTCGCATGGCGGCGGCGGAGCGGCTGAAACTGGTGCCGCCCCTGCCGATGTTCAATTACGCCGAGTTGATTACCGCGCCCCGTCCTGCGGAATAACAGGGCCGTTGCAGCTTGCGCCACCCCGCGCCCAAAGTTCAGCCGCAGCGGATCAAGCCATCAAATTCGACAACAAGGCGCCGACCACGTCCGGCACCGACCCCGATTTGAACCGGTAGACCGTGTGCCCGCGGCGGGTCTTCAGCCGCAGTCCATCGCGGTACAGGTAGATCGCATCGGGCTGTTTGAACGGAAAGGTCTGCGTGCGGCCGCCACCGCGAAACAGAAACCTCCGGCTGGTTACGAACAATTGTCCCTCGCCGATGACGAGCTTTCCATCCTCGGGTGGCAGGCCAAACGCGCCGGCCATGCCGGCGCGCCAGACGGACCCCGATTCGAAGCGCGTGCCCGGCGGCCCGGAAAATTTCACTGTCTCCGACAAGACTGCCGTAACGCAGTAATGCGGCACTTCTTCCGGCTCGAGCACCAGGCCGCGCAACGCGGTGTTCTCCGGCGACACCACCGGCAGGTTGCCTTTCTGGATCGCGTTGATGATGCGCAGCCGCGCGAGGTCGATCTGGGTCTTCTCCACCTGGTCGTTTCGCAAAGCCAGATACTTCTGGATGCGCGCCAGTTCGCTTTCTTCGGCAGACGAAAGCTGACCACCCGCCTTGACTGCCTCCACGGCCGTATTGAACACCTCCCGCCGGTACGTGGTCTTGTCGTCCGCCGCCCCGGACACGTCGAGATTCTTGCGCAATTCCTCGAGGTGCGCGACTTTCTGCGCAGTCAGCTTGCCGTCGCTGACGGATTGTTTCAGTTCCTCGCGAAACGCCGCCTTCTTGCGGTCGCCGGTCAGCCAGTCCTTGATTCCCATCAGATGCCCTCCAGCAGAGCGTGCTCGCGATCCAATTGCCGCGAATGTTGATGCGGCGCCTGCGCCCGGTGTTGTTGCGGCGCCTGCGACGCTTGCGTCCATCCTAGCGCTGCCCGTTGCCCATAAATACCGCTGGACATTTTTGCGCGCCGCGTTTATCGTGGTGCGGTGGAAAGCCAGAATCAGATCAAACGCACCCTGTCCAAGCAGGGCTCGATAGAGATTATCCGCCGACTTTTGAGTCATGACGA
>SHXF01000061.1 GCA_009693435.1 Betaproteobacteria bacterium
TTGTAGTCGTCATGACTCAAAAGTCGGCGGATAATCTCTATCGAGCCCTGCTTGGACAGGGTGCGTTTGATCTGATTCTGGCTTTCCACCGCACCACGATAAACGCGGCGCGCAAAAATGTCCAGCGGTATTTATGGGCAACGGGCAGACCTAGCCGCCGGATGCAATCGGACCTCTTTGGACGGCACCGAACGACTTACAGAGGAAGAGTTGGAGGCTTTTTGGAAAAATGGGACTTCTTTGGACCCTGTTGGACGCGAGATTGGCGGAAGGTGTGAGATTCGAACTCACGGGGAGCTTGCACCCCCGCCGGTTTTCAAGACCGGTGCCTTAAACCGCTCGGCCAACCTTCCAAGCCCTAAGTAAGCGCGTAAGTGCTTCTTGCCACTTGAATTGTAGCATCGGCATAGCTATATTAGCTGCCAGTCCTCGCGCATTCGGAAACTTTTGATGCTTGGCTGAATCCAATCGGCCACGTACTGCGACATCACATAAGCTTGGAGAAAAGATATGCAACCTGAACTGCAACCAGCTCATTCCTCTTCACTGGCAGCCTCGTCGCTTGACATAGCCTCGCAACAGCACAGGGTGTTGAAAAATACTTATTGGCTGCTTGCCATAAGTCTGATTCCCACCGTTTTTGGCGCGGCGATCGGGACAAATATTGACCTCTCGTTCGTTCGCGCCAGCCCCATCATTTCCATGTTCGCAATTCTGGCGATCTTCTATGGCTGGATTTGGGCAATTGAACGAAATCGGAACAGTTCAACCGGTGTGATGCTTTTGCTGGGATTTACCCTGTTTCTGGGACTGTTGCTGGGCCCCCTCCTTCAGCGTGTTCTTGGTTTTCAAAACGGCGTGCAACTGGTGATGATGGCGGCAGGCGGGACCGCAGCCGTATTCTTCACCATGGCCGGGATTGCTTCATCGACGAAGCGGGATTTCAGCGCACTGGGCAACTTTCTTTCAGTCGGGGCAATCGTCATCATGCTCGCGGTAATTGCGAACGCTTTTTTTGCCAGCCCGGTGCTTCACTTGGTGCTGCTTTGCGCCTTCATCCTGTTTTCATCGCTGATCATACTGTGGCAGGTAAATTCGGTTGTCCGTGGCGGTGAAACGAGTTACGTTTCGGCAACCCTGACTCTTTATGTTGCGATCTACAATCTTTTTTCAACACTGCTTCAACTTCTCGGAATATTTGGCGGCGAGCGGGATTGATTTCGCTCCACTGGAATTTGGAAGGTCGGTAATTGTCGCAATGTATTGTTGATCGTCAATTCCGAGTGAATACTGCAATCGATTCGACATGAGATGTGTGCGGGAACATGTTTACGACTCCCGCTGCATCGAGACGATAGTTGCGGGTGTTGACTAATACGCCCGTGTCCCGCGCGAGCGTCGCCGGATCGCAGGACACGTAGACGATACGCGACGGTCCGCCTTCGATCGACTTTACAAGCTCAATCGCACCCTCCCGGGGCGGATCAATAAGCATGCGATCGAATGCGCCAAGTTTCGCGCCACTACCGATCTCAAACAGGTTTGCCGAAACAAATTCACACGCATCTGCCAACCCGTTCCGCTCCGCATTTTCCCTGGCTAACTTGACCAACTCTTCACTTGCTTCCAAACCGTGCACGAAGGCACCTTTTCTAGCAATGGGCAAAGAAAAGTTGCCCAGACCGCAAAACAGGTCGGCGACCCGCTCACCTGGTTGAGGGTCCAGCAATGCGATCGCCCTTCGCACCAGCACGCGGTTTATCGCGAAATTCACCTGCGTAAATCCGGTCGGGGAAAACGCAATGCGGATATCAAATTCAGGAAGGCGATATTCCATGGGATCTGCTTCTTCAGGCCAAAAGATCCGTGCGGTAGCAGGGCCGCCGGACTGCAGCCAGAGTTGAACTCCCCTCTGCGCCGCAAACTCCTTCAACAGCGTTTCGTCCGCTGCACTGGGCCGCTCGAGGATGCGCACCACCAAAGCAGACTGAGCGTCCCCCATCGCGACTTCAATTTGCGGCAGCCTGTGTCGGATGGACAAGCGACCGATAAGTACGCGCAATTCGGCGATGGCCTCCGATATGCCTTGCGGAAGCACTTCGCAGCTTTGCATATCAGCGACGTAGCTGGAACGCCGCTCGTGAAAGCCCACTAGAACACCTCCCTTCTTCGCCACATGGCGCACCGACAACCTGGCTCGATTTCTATATTGCCAGGATGGGCCATGAATAGCCGGCAATACGACATCCGGACGAACCCTGGCGATGTGCCAAAGCGCATCCTCAAGCACCCGCTGCTTCACCGCAACTTGCGCCCTGGCTTCGATGTGCTGCATGGAACAGCCCCCGCAGGACCCAAAATAGCGGCATCGCGGCGACGTCCGCGCCGCGCTTGCATTTATTACATCGACTGCCTCGGCCAATTCATAAGACGGCTTCCGCCGGAATGTGGAATACGACACCATTTCACCAGGCAACCCGCCGTCGATGAATACCACTTTGCCATCGACATGGGCGATACCCCGGCCTTCGCCATCGAGAGACTCAATTTCAGCAAGCACCGGGCTGATAGATGGTTTCAATCCGGCATTTCCGCAATGCAGAAATCAACGCAGCAATGCCGCGAGAACTCCTTCATGAATCCATGACCACTGGCCAACGACTCAGAAACTCCTGCCAATGCGTTGCCTCGGATCTGGAAAGTACTGTCCTCACAATGTCGCATTCCCGGCGAAATCGGATTTCATCGTAGGCGCCGCGCAGTCGCTGAAACTTCAGGTACACAAGATAGGTATTCGCCGCGTCCGTCTCGCAGTAATTGCGGATCTCGTCGATTCCACCTGCCTGATACGTCTCCCAAACCTTTGAACCGTCCATCCCGAGTTTCCCGGGAAATCCAAGCAGCTTCGCCAGTTCATCCAGCGGAACGTAAGAGCGACTCTGATAGAGCGCAAGCAGGTCCATCAAGTCAAGATGGCGAGTATGGTAACGGCTCAGATAGTTGTTAAATCGGAATTCACGGTCGTCTTCCCCCATATCCCAATACCGCGGAGCAGAAAGCCCATTCACGAGACTTCGGTAATGGAGCACCGGGAGATCAAAACCGCTGCCGTTCCACGACACAAGCTGAGGACTGTAACGCTCTATCCCGTCAAAAAACCGCGTAATCAGTTCTCCCTCGGTCTCAGCAGTACTGCCAAGAGACCAGATTTTAAAGGTATCACCTTCACGCATGGCGCATGAAATAGCTACCACGCGCTGAAGATGAAGAGGCAAGAAGTCATGTCCGGTCTTTGCTCGCCGGTGCTGCATTGCGAAGTTCGCCACCTCTGCGTCCGTTAGGCGAGGTTCGACTGAATGCAACTGCCTCAGACCCGCAATATCCGGTACGGTCTCGATGTCGAATGCAAGCACTACGCTCAAAGCGGAGCAACCTTATAGTTTTGGAAGTTTACCGCTGATATCCGGACTTTTTACCTGGCTTAAACCGGCATCAATCGGGAAAGACGCCCGTCGAGAGGTACCTGTCGCCGCGATCGCAGACGATAGAAACAATCGTAGCGTCCTGCACTTCTGCACTTATGCGAAGCGCTACGCTTAACGCTCCGCCCGAGGAGATTCCCGCAAAAATACCTTCTTCTCGCGCCATGCGCCTGGTCATTTCTTCCGCGTCGGCCTGCGATACGTATTCAAGACGGTCCACACAACTCTTGTCGTAGATCGCAGGCAAGTACGCGTCCGGCCACTTGCGAATTCCCGGAATCTGGGAGCCTTCCGTGGGTTGCGCCCCAACAATCACAATATCCGATCTTTTCTCCTTGAGAAAACGCGATACTCCCATGATCGTTCCCGTCGTGCCCATGCTGGAAATGAAGTGAGTGATTCTGCCTTTCGTATCTCGCCAGATTTCCGGACCGGTCGTATGGTAATGCGATGCGGGATTATCAGGGTTAGAAAATTGGTCGAGTATCATGCCCTTGCCATCGGATTTCATTTTCTCCGCAAGGTCGCGGGCCGCTTCCATCCCGCCAGCCTTGGGCGTAAGTATGATGTCCGCCCCGAATGCTCGCATCGTCTGACGGCGCTCAATCGACAGATGTTCTGGCATGATCAGCACCATTCGGTACCCGCGCATGGCTGCCGCCATTGCGAGCGCAATCCCGGTATTACCGCTGGTCGCTTCGATAAGCGTGTCTCCGGGGAGAATCGCGCCACTCCTTTCTGCCCCGCGGATCATAGACAGCGCGGGCCTGTCTTTTACCGATCCCGCCGGGTTATTTCCTTCGAGTTTGCAGAGCACCGCATTACTCGTGACACCGGGGATACGCTTCAGCGCCACAAGGGGTGTGTTACCTACCGTATCCTCAATTGTTTGATATTCGGTCATTTGAACATTGGCTCCGAAATCAATTTCGAAACATATCGATCCACACCTTGTTCCACCGAAATCATTTTCCCCTCGTAGCCGGCTCGCCGCAGCGCTCCGATATCGGCCTGCGTATAACTCTGGTACTTCCCTGTCAAAGCCTCCGGGAAAGGCGCGTAACTGACGGCGCCAAGCCGCAACATCGTCGCAAGATCGATCGGGGGTTCGCCATCGGTTCTACGGCAGGCATTTACTATCGCAACTGCAACGTCGTTGAAGGATTGTGCCTTGCCCGTTCCAACGTTGAATATCCCCGAAACGCCACGGTGATCGAGAAAAAACATGTTGACATCCACGATGTCCTCAACAGCGACAAAATCACGGCGCTGTTCGCCGTCACCATAGCCATCAGCACCCGCGAAGGGTCGTACACAACCATCCTTTCTGTATTGATTGAAGAAATGCCAGGCGACAGAGGCCATTCGGCCCTTGTGCCATTCATTCCGGCCATAGACATTGAAGTAGCGAAACCCCGCAATCTGGGCATCCGCTTCCCCCAAACGGCGCCGGACAACCTGGTCAAACAGAAACTTGGAGTATCCGTAAACGTTGAGCGGAGTCTCGCATTTCCTGTCCTCGAGAAACTGCAATCCGGCCCCATAAACAGCAGCAGAAGAGGCGTATATCAGTGGAATTTCCTCGTCGCAGCAGAAATCGAGCACACCGACCGAATAGCGATAGTTGTTCTCCATCATGTAACGGCCATCCTGCTCCATCGTGTCAGAGCAGGCTCCCTGATGGAAAATGCACTCGATCGCACCATCGAAACTCCCGCTCTGGACCTTCGTCAGAAAATCGCGCTTATCCAGAAAATCGGCGATCTCACAATTCGCGAGATTCCGGAACTTGTCCCCTCGCTCCAGGTTGTCGACCGCGATAACATCGATTTCCCCGCGCTCATTAAGCGCGCGAACAATGTTCGAACCGATGAACCCGGCAGCCCCGGTAACAACGTAGTACATGACAATCCACCCAAAACGTAATTGGTCTATGCTGAAATGGTCAGCAACTCTTCCGGATAAACCACCGCCGCACCAAGTTTTCCAACCACCACACCAGCTGCGCAATTGGCGATTCGCACCGCGTCGTGGAGCGCAAGACCTGCACCTAGCATGACCCCTAACGTCGCAATGACTGTATCGCCAGCACCGCTGACATCGAAGACCTCCCGGGCATTGGCAGGTTCGTTGAAGACACCATCCTTTTCAAAGAGCGTCATCCCCTCCTCGCTACGGGTCAACAGCAGCGCTGACATTTCGAGTCGCTCTCGCAGCGCCTGGGCACGCTTGATCAGGTCCGCCTCACTGCTCCAGCAACCAATTACCTCGCGCAATTCCGGGCGATTGGGTGTAACAACGGTTGCACCCTGGTATTTGGAATAGTCGCCGCCCTTCGGATCGACCAGTACCGGCCGGCCGGCACTGCGCGCCATGGTTATCATTTGAGAAATATGAGTCAGTCCGCCCTTGCCATAGTCGGAAAGTACAACAATGTTGCAGTCTTCCAGAGCGCGCTCATAGTCCGATAGCTTACCCAGCAATACCTCATGGCTGGGCGTTGTTTCAAAATCGATCCGCAGCAGTTGCTGCTGCCTTCCGATTACCCGGAGTTTCACCGTCGTCTCTATTGATTCGTCCACATGCAGGTTTGCGACAACGCCTGCTTCGACCAGCAATTTTTCAAGACGATGCCCGGCATCATCGGCACCAATGACGGACAGCAGCGTGACTTGGGCTCGAAGTGCCGCTGCGTTGCGTGCCACATTCGCCGCTCCTCCCGGCCTTTCCTCCGTACGCTCAATCTTCACGATAGGCACAGGCGCTTCGGGCGAAATGCGGTCTACCACTCCGAACCAGTAGCGATCCAGCATTACATCACCCACCACGAGCACGCGCGCTGTGGCAAATCGTTGGAAATCGAGGGCCTGTAATTTGGTCGAATCAATGCCCATGCATGCCATCCAATCGAACACTACTCAATGCCATTGCGTCATCCGGTTCCGGGCTGATACAAGTTCCTGCCGTCAATAATAACCGGCGTCTACAAATTATTCCGCATGACAGCGAAGTCCGGGATTCTGAACATCCATCGTCCGGCGGCCTTACCCACCCGAGTATCCGGATTTTCCGGCATCGGCGCTTTGCGCCCGATCGGCTGTGAAGTGCAAGCGCCTCGCAACCGACTCGCGCGCCGCCATGTCAAGCAAACCGGGTTCGCGGATTGGAAGACGCATTCAATTGGAAGAATATTGAGTCCTCCGGCGCCCCAATCGGTAAATAGAACTTCACTAATAACCTCCGCCTTGGATGCATCCGTGACAAGGCCGACATATTCGACACCACTAATGAGCTTTTCAGTCTGTCTCCCATGGGATGTTCAGGATATCACCTCGATCTGGCTTGAATAAATCTCAAACACCGCCCTGATTTCAGGGAGACAAATCGGACTCTTCGCTGCGCCTCGGGGGATAGGTTTCCCAACCTCCGCATGCCGGGCAGTGCCAGTAGAACTGCCGCGCCTTGAAGCCGCAGTTGTCGCATCGGTATCGCGCGAGTCGTTGCGTGTGGCCATGCACCAGATTGCGGACCAATTCGAGATCCTGGCGACGTTCCGGTGGCGCAGCCAATATCTGCGCCTCAAGCAGTTTATCAAGACCGAGCAACGTGGGATTCCGTCTCAACTGGTCCTTTACCAGGCGATAAGCTGCTTCGGGACCGTGTACATCCAGGGTTGACTGAAATGCCACGTCAAGAAGATCCAGGGAAAAAGCACTGGCCAGGTATCCGCGCAGAAGCGTCAAGCCCTCCTCAATCCGCCCCACAGCTCGGTGACTGTCAAGGAGGCGCTGAGCCACCAGCGCCAGATACACGGGATGCTGCTGCTCAATGCGCTTCCAGGCTTCAATTGCTTTTTCAGGATCACCCGACGCTGCCAGCATGTCTCCCAGCACGATGTTTGCCCTCACGCATTTTCGATTGGCGGCGAGCGCCTGTTCCAGGCATCGCCTCGCATCTTCCGGTCTCGAGTGCGTCGCTTCGAAAGCGCCGCGCTCGCAAAAGTAGTTTGCGATTTCCTTTTGCCAGGACTGTCCTGTATCGCGCTCCAGTTCCGCGGCGATTCCAATCGCCTTCAACCAGTCCTTCTCCTGCTGGTAAATCTCCACGAGGCATTTCAGTGCCTGAACTCGCAACGGGCTATCCTTTAACTTTAGAAACACATCCTCCGCTCGATCAAGTAAGCCGGCCTTGAGAAAGTCCTGACCGAGTTCCAGCATTGCATCCAGCCGCTGTTCCTGCCTCAGGTCGCTACGTTCGAGCAAATTGCGATGCATTCGAATGGCACGTTCCGTCTCGCCTCGGCGGCGAAAAAGACTGCCCAGCGCAAAGTGCAGATCAACCGTTTCGGAGTTGATCTTGACTACTTCGATGAAAGCCTCGATCGCCTTGTCGGGCTGCTCATTGAGGAGGAAATTAAGGCCCTTGAAATAGGATTTCGGCAAGGAGCGCGATTCATTGAGCAGGTGCTTAATATCGATACGCGCAGCTAACCACCCCAAGCCAAAAAAAAGTGGAAATCCCAGCAGCCACCAGTATTCAAATTCCATGTATCAAGGAACCACATGTGGCGAATCGCGCCTGGAAAGCGCCTGATCAGTGGCGGCAGTCATGCCGAGTCGATGCTTGAGCACCTGAATTTCACGGCGCTGAATAAAAATCTTCGAAAGACATGCGACTATCCCAAATCCAGCGCCGGCCACGAAAAATACGAGAAGCAGCAGCACCAGCGGAAGCCGCCATGACTGTTCAAAATAGGATTGAAGCGTCACGGGTTCGGTATTCTTGAGCGCGAGTACAAATAGCGCCGTGAATATGAAGGCCCGGAGCATCCATGACGCATATCGCACAATTTTCACCATGACGCATATCGCACAATGTTCATAATCAGTCCGCCGAACGCAAAAACGGCGACATCTGTTGGATGTCGCCGCCGGGATGACCCTGCTCAGCCGCTACTGCTGCTGGTCGACTCGTTCACGCAACTCCTTGCCAGCCTTGAAATGCGGAACGAACTTCTCCGGAACATGCACTTTCTCCCCGGATTTGGGATTGCGTCCGACCCGAGCCGGCCTGTGGTTCAACCCAAAGCTTCCAAAACCCCGAATTTCTATCCGTTGACCGCTCACCAAGCTCTGAGTCATCGCATCCAGAATCATCTTGACAGCGAACTCCGCGTCCTTCGATACCAGCTGCGGGTACCGTGAAGCCAGTCGTGCAATAAGTTCAGACTTGGTCATAACCAGTTACTGTTGTGCGTTCTTGTTATCGAGCTTCGCCTTCAGCAGCGCGCCCAGACTGGTACTTCCGCTGCTTGCCGCTGACTCGCTCTGCAGCTTCGCCATTGCTTCGGTCTCCTCCGCCGCATCTTTCGCCTTGATCGACAGATTAATTGTACGATTCTTGCGATCGACATTGATAATCATTGTCGTAACCTCATCACCTTCCTTGAGGTGGGTCCGCGCGTCCTCGACGCGATCTCGCGCAATCTCGGAGGCCCGCAGATACCCTTCGACTTCGGACGAAAGCGCAATCACCGCCCCCTTGGCGTCAATACTCTTGACTGTCCCCGCTACGACCTTGCCCTTGTCGTGACCCGCAACGAAATTGTTGAACGGATCTCCTTCAAGTTGCTTGACGCCAAGAGAGATACGCTCCCGCTCGACATCGATTGAGAGGACCATGGCTTCGATTTCCTCGCCCTTCTTGAAATTCCGTACCGCTTCTTCACCAGGTGCGGTCCAGGCAAGGTCGGAGAGATGGACCAGTCCGTCTATTCCGCCAGGAAGCCCGATGAAAACCCCGAAATCAGTAATCGACTTGATCTGTCCCTTGACCTTGTCGCCCTTCTTGAAATTCATGGAAAACTCTTCCCACGGGTTCGGCATGCATTGCTTCATCCCCAGGGAAATCCTCCGTCGATCTTCGTCAATTTCCAGAATCATGACTTCCACTTCATCACCAAGCTGGACGACCTTGGACGGATGAATGTTCTTGTTCGTCCAGTCCATCTCCGATACGTGAACAAGACCCTCAATGCCCTGCTCGACTTCTACAAAAGAACCGTAATCGGTAAGGTTGGTGACCTTACCAAACAATCTCGTACCGGTGGGGTAACGGCGTCCGAGACCCACCCACGGGTCCTCGCCCAATTGCTTGAGTCCAAGTGACACGCGGTTTTTCTCGGTATCGAATTTCAGAATTTTGGCAGTAACCTCATCACCGACGGCAAGAACCTCGGATGGATGCTTGACCCTGCGCCAAGCCAAATCGGTGATGTGTAGCAACCCGTCTATGCCACCCAGATCTACGAATGCACCATAATCCGTGATGTTCTTGACTATGCCTTTGACCACCGCGCCTTCCTTGAGATTCTCGAGCAGCTTCTGGCGCTCCTCTCCCTGCGAAGCCTCCAATACGGCACGGCGAGACACCACAACGTTATTCCGCTTGCGATCAAGCTTTATAACCTTGAACTCCATCTGCTTGCCTTCGTACGGAGTCGTGTCCTTCACCGGTCGGATGTCCACGAGCGATCCGGGAAGGAATGCGCGGATGGCGTTCATCATGACTGTCAGTCCGCCCTTGACCTTGCCTGTGATCATGCCGGTAACGATGGAGCCGGCCTCAAGTGCTTTTTCGAGATCCATCCATGCGGCGAGGCGCTTGGCCTTGTCCCGGGACAATCGCGTTTCGCCGTAACCATCCTCCAGGGATTCGATCGCCGCACTGACGAAGTCGCCGGGTTTGACTTCGAGTTCACCCTGGTCATTCTTGAACTCTTCGATCGGGATGAAGCTTTCCGACTTCAAACCGGCATTGACCACAACGAAATTCATGTCGATGCGCACAACTTCCGCGGTAATAACCTCGCCGATGCGCATCTCCTTGCGCGAAAGACTCTCCTCGAACAGGGCGGCAAAGCTTTCCTGTGGTGCGACTGCGGGTGCAATATTGGACATTGGGGGATACGCCTGATTTCATCCGCCGTCGCCGGCGGGGTTGGTTAAAAAAAACAGGACAACGGGGCCCTGCGGTCTGTGTTTCACTACGCCGATTCGCGATACCAGTCCAGCACTTGTTGTGCCGCCTGCACTGCAGTCAATCCCGTGGTATCCAACAGGCGCGCGTCCGGACTCTGCTTGAGTGGTGAGGAGCTGCGGTTTGCATCACGGGCATCCCGCTCGCGCAGGTCCTGCAGAAGGACAGAGAGTGTAGCAGAGATTCCTTTAGCTTTCAACTGTTTATGCCGTCGTTCAGCCCTGGCTTCCAGAGTTGCCGTGAGATAAACCTTGAGGACCGCGTCGGGGAAAACCACGCTCGCCATGTCCCGGCCGTCCGCAACAAGTCCGGGGCGCTTCCGGAACGCCCGCTGCCGCCCCAGCAATTTTTCCCGAACAACCGGAAACTCGGCGATCCTGGACGCCGCGATGGAACACGCCTCGCTACGGATGCAGTCTTTGACCGACACCTCCGCCAGCCAAATTTCATTTCCGTCGAAATGCACATCCAAAGTTTCGGCCAGTCGCCCCAGCGCATTCCCGTCCGAGAGGGAGACGCCCATGTTCATTGCCTGGAGCGCAACCAGGCGATAAAGCGCTCCGCTGTCGAGGTAGTTAAAACCGACGGCGGCGGCCACTCGCTGCGCGACGGTTCCTTTTCCAGACGCCGATGGCCCGTCGATGGCGATAACCGAAACGGTCATCGGCCCGTGCCGAAGGCCGAAATTTGCTTCAGCGCATCGAAAAATGACGGGAAAGTCTTCGCCACGCAACCTGGATCCTTGATACGCACAGGTACGCCGCCAAATGCGACCAAGGAAAAACACATTGCCATTCGATGGTCATCGTATGTGTCAACTGTGACGATCTCCTGCATTGGCAAACGATGAGGCGGCGTGATTGCGATATAGTCCTGGCCCTCTTCTGCGATCGCGCCAAATTTGCGAATCTCCCGTGCCATGGCCGCAATGCGATCGGTCTCCTTGACGCGCCAACTTGCAATATTCCGGATGACACTCCGACCGTCCGCGAATAATGCCGCCACAACCAGCGTCATTGCAGCGTCGGGGATTGCGTTGCAGTCTGCGTCAAATGCCTTGAGCTTGCCGGCCGCCGCCGATGCAGCACCGGCGCCCGCCTCGATCCAGTCCTCGCCTATAGCGACGCTCGCCCCCATCTGTTCGAGCATATCCACGAAACGCACATCGCCCTGAATACTGGAGCTGCCGACGCCCTCCACTCGAACCGGTCCGCCTCCTGTAAGGCCGCTAATCGCGCCAGCAGCCAAAAAATAGGACGCCGACGAGGCATCGCCTTCTACGTAGACTTTCCCGGGACTTTTATAGCCACCGGCACTCACCGCAAAGCGTTTCCAGCCGTCCCGTGTGACAAGAACTCCGAACTGGCGCATCAGTCGGAGCGTAATTTCGACGTAGGGCTTCGATATAAGCTCGCCTGCTACGAGTACTTCCACGTCTCGTCCCAGGATGGGCAAGGCCATCAAGAGCGCAGAAATGAACTGGGAGGAAACATCCCCGCGAATGCGCGTGCAGTGTGCTGCGCTGGCATGCGCTGGCCCAATCGAGAGAGGGGGAAATCCCTCCTGCCCTAGATAGTGGATTTCTGCGCCCAGGGGGCGCAGAGCATCGACCAGATCCGCGATGGGTCGCTCGTGCATCCTGGGCACGCCCGAAAGCCGGAAACTGCCTCCGGCAAAGGCCAGCACCGCTGCAAGCGGTCTGAAAGCGGTGCCAGCATTTCCCAGAAACAATTCCGCAGATTTCGATGGAATCCGGCCGCCGGTACCAGTGACCAGGATACTGGTCCGAGTCCGATGCCAGGAAACGCCCAATTCAGTCAATGCGCCGAGCATGACGCCGGTGTCTTCGGATTCGAGAACGTCGCATACCTCGGTAGGCCCTGTCGCGAGAGCGGAAAGCAGCAACACGCGGTTCGAAATGCTCTTGGAACCCGGTATCCTGATCGATCCCCTCGCCAGTGGAATCGGCAGAAGATCGAGATATTCGGCAGCAGGCATTACCGCGACGCAGCCGCTGGAATCATTTCCCGTTGCCTCTCAGCCACGACTCGCGGGCTTCACGCGCCCTGGAAAACACCGTCTCCAACTTTGCGGCGTCCTTGCTATCGAGCGCCGCCTGCAGCGCGGCCAGTTTGCTGCGATAAAGACCGAGTTCCGCGGACAACGCCACGCGGTTAGCCATGCAGATATCGCGCCACATTTCCGGATGGCTGCTGGCAATACGTGTGAAATCGCGAAATCCGCCTGCAGCATACGAGAAAAGCTGATCGGCGTTGGCATGTAGACTCACATAATCGACCATTGCATAGGCCAGCAGATGAGGAAGATGGCTGACGGTTGCGAAGACGCTATCGTGCTCTTCCGGGCGCATCCGATGCAAGCGTGCGCCACACGCAGCCCATGCAGACTCCATGTAGCGAACTGTGTCAGCAGCATTCTCGGGGACGGGCGTAAGGACAACCTTGCGCTGTCGATATAGTTCCGCAAACGCGGCTGCCGCGCCACTATGCTCGGTCCCGGCAATTGGATGCCCAGGTACGAACTGTGCGATCGCGCCGCCAAAAGCCTCCCGCGCGTAGAGAACAACATCCTGCTTGGTGCTGCCTGCATCCGACACTATCGTACCGGCCGCCAGCAATGGCGCGATTGCCTGCATCACTGGCGGCATCTGGCCAACCGGCATCGCCAGCATGACCAGTTGCGCGTCCTGCAACGTGCGTTCATCGATCGCACCGGCCTCGTCGATCACCTTGAGTTCCAGCGCGCGCTCTATGTTGCGGGAATGTCGGCCGACTCCAACCACACGCCGCACCACGCCAGCCTCTTTTAGTGCCAACGCGAAGGAACCGCCGATCAGCCCCACGCCGATTACGACCAGCTTATCGATTGAAAAAGCCATCAGGAAACAAGTGCGTTTGCCAGCGCCGCCAGAAACCGCTCATTCTCTGTCTGCAGACCGACCGTAATCCGCAAATGGTCCGGCATGTCATAACCGGAGACCGGGCGAACGATTACGCCCTGTCGCAGCAACCTTTCGAACACCGGTGCGGCCTGAGCATCATTCCCGATGCGTGGAATGCGGACACTCACAAAATTCCCGCTTGATGGAATCCAGTCGAGTCCGAGCGCCTTGAAACCCTTCTCCAGCTGATCGAGGCCGTTTCGATTCAATTCATAGCTGCGTTCAACGAATTCGGTATCTTCCAGCGCAGCAACCGCTGCAACGAGCGCGAGGCTATTTACGTTGAACGGCTGGCGGACCCGGTTAAGCAGGTCCGCGACTTCGGGGCTGCACAATCCGTAACCAACTCTCAGGCCTGCGAGGCCATACACCTTCGAAAACGTTCGTACGATGACGAGGTTTCGATGGTTTTCCAACCACCGCACGCTGTCGTAACGCTTGTCGAGCGCCAAATATTCGTTATATGCCTCATCGAGCACGACAACCACGTGTGCTGGCACCTCGCGCAGCAGATCTTCTAGTTCCTGTCCGCTCACAAACGTTCCCGTCGGATTATTCGGATTTGCAAGGAACATCACCGTGGTATCGGCACGAACCGCCGCTGCCATCGCACGTAGGTCATGCCCGAAATCCCTGGCCGGCACTGTTATGCCCATAGCGCCCCTTGCCTGGGTCGCAAGGGGATAAACTGCAAATGCATGCTGCGAATAGACACTTGTCTTTCCCGGCGCAAGGAAAGCCATGCCAACCATCTCCAGAATATCGTTGGAACCGTTCCCGACAATGATCGACTCCGGCGCCCTGCTGTAACGCCTCGACAGCGCCGCTTTAAGCTCAAACCCATTGCCGTCCGGGTAGCGCGCCAATTCCGAGAGTTCACGCTCGATCTCCTTCTTCGCACGGGGCGACAGGCCAAGGGGATTCTCGTTCGAAGCGAGCTTTACGATGGACGCCTCATCGAGATGCATCTCGCGGGCGAGTTCAGATATGGGTTTGCCCGGCTGGTACGGCGCGATCGCGCGAATGTAAGCAGGGGATTGTTCGCAGATATTCATGGATAGTCAGCCTATGGCGGCAGGATAACTGCCGAACACTTTCAGAAAAGGGGCGAGGGTTCGGAGTTCATCCAGGGACGCAGCTACTGCAGCATCCTCCTGGTGCCCATCCAGATCAACGTAAAAAAGATATTCCCAGGTTCCAGTTCGCGCAGGTCTCGATTCGATCTTTCTCATGCTGATTCCCGCTTTCGCAAAGGGTGCCACGAGCGCATGCACCGCGCCTGGCCGGTTTGGCGCTGACATCACGAGCGAAGTGCGGTCTTTTCCGGATGGACGCGTGTCCTGATTTCCCAAAACCAGGAACCGGGTCGTGTTTTTCTGGTCATCTTCGATATTCGCCGCAAGAATCCGCAGGTCATACCGTTCCGCCGCCAACTCGCCTGCGATCGCGGCGGCTCCGGGCTCTGCCGATGCAAGGCGTGCTGCTTCCGCGTTGCTGAATACCGGCACCCGCTCGGCAGATGGCAGGTGTCCGGCGAGCCAGCCCTGGCATTGGCCGAGGGACTGTGCATGGGAGTACACCCGGGTAATCCCTGATAGAGCGTTCTCCCTGCTCATCAGGTTCTGGCGTACGCGCTGCATGACTTCAGCACAGATCTTGAGCGGGGTCTGGAGCAGCAGATCAAGCGTTCGTCCGATGGAGCCCTCGGTCGAGTTCTCCACCGGGACTATCGCATAGTGGACCGAATTGGTTTCCGCCTGCCGAAACACCTCATCGATGGACGAGCAGGAAACGGTCAGGACTTCTTTCCCGAAATGCCTGAGAAGCGCCATTTCGCTGAACGTCCCTGCAGGGCCGAGAAACGCGATGGACAGCGGGCGCTCCAGTGCGCGGCAGGCTGACATGATCGCAACGAATACGTTTGCGACGCTTTCTGGCCGAAGAGGCCCCCGGTTGCCGCGGACGGCGTTCTGCAGAACCTCCGACTCGCGTTCGGGTCGGTAAACTACCGATGCGCCCTTGATGTGGCCGATTGCCTGCGCATGCCCCGCCCGTTCGTTGAGCAACGCGACAATCTGCTGGTCCAGTGCATCGATTGCAATCCGGTGTTGCGCGATATCGTCGGCCATTGTCCCGGTCAATCATTCAGCGGAAGGTAGCGGACGGCGAGCACGCCTTTGATCGCCGACAACTGTCCGACGAGCGAATCCGTAACCGGACTGTCAATGTCCACGAGGGTATACGCCATGTCACGCTTCGACCGATTCATCATACTGTGAATATTCAGTCCCGACTGTGCAACTGCGCTGGAGATCTGGCCGACCATGTTCGGAACATTCGCGTTGGCGATGCCGAGTCGATACGGCGCCTCCCGCTGCATGACCACATCGGGGAAATTGACCGCATTCTGAACATTGCCGTGTTCGAGGTAATCACGCACCTGCTCGACAACCATCACGGCGCTATTGTCCTCCGCTTCGCGCGTCGACGCCCCCAGATGGGGAAGCGCGATCACGCCTTGAGTGCCCATAAGCCCTTCGGCAGGAAAGTCCGTGACGTAATACTTCATCCGGTGCCCGGCGAGTGCAGCCAGAACAGCACTCACGTCGACGATCTCCTCGCGCGAGAAATTGAGGACGATTGCACCGGAACGCAGATGTTCGAGGTTGCGCGCGTTTATGAGATTTCTTGTTACATCCATCAGCGGGACATGCAGCGTAATAAAATGGCTGGCTTTGAGAATTTCATCGATTGAGTGCGCTTTACGCACCTGGGAAGGAAGGCTCCATGCCGCCTCCACCGTAATTTCCGGATCGTATCCAAGCACATTCATGCCGAGTTTGATTGCCGCGTCAGCCACCAGGCTCCCGATCTTGCCCAGACCGATGACACCGAGCGTGTGATTGGGAAGTTCGATGCCGGCGAACTGCTTTTTCCCGTCCTCCATTTTTTTTTGAAGAACCTCAGGCGCACCGGACAGGCCATCAACAAAGCGCATCGCGGGGGCCAGGTTGCGCGCAGCCATGAGAATGCCTGCCAGCACGAGTTCCTTGACCGCGTTGGCATTCGCACCGGGCGCATTGAAAACCGGCACGCCCCTCCCGCTCAATTCCTTTACAGGAATGTTGTTGGTACCCGCGCCAGCACGCCCGACGGCCTGAACCGAATCGGGCACGTTCATTCCGTGCATGTCGTGGGATCGCAGCAGTATCGCATCCGGCTTCGACCCAACCTTGCTGACCCGATACCGTTCTGCCGGCAATTGACGCAGCCCGACCTGGGAAATCTGGTTCAGTACCTGAATGTCGTAGACCTTAGCCATGAGCGGCCTCGAATTCCCGCATGTACTCGACAAGTTTCGACACCCCCGCAACCGGCATCGCGTTGTATAGCGAAGCCCGCATGCCGCCAACCGACCTGTGCCCCTTCAACTGCACCATCCCGCGCACTTCCGCTCCCCGCAGAAATTCTGCATCCAGTTTGTCGTCCGCAAGAGTAAATGGAACGTTCATTCGCGATCTGTCCGCAACACGCACTGGATTCCTGAAAAAACTGCTTTGATCGAGAAAATCATATAGCAATCCTGCTTTGGCGATGTTCATTCTTTCAATCTCGGTCAGGCCACCTTTTTTCTTCAGCCACTTGAATACCAGTCCCGCGACATAAAGTGCGAAAGTAGGCGGTGTATTGGACATGGAACCGGCGTCGGCGTGGACCTTGTAGTCCAGCATGGTAGGCGTTCCGTCTGCTGCCGCTCCCAGCATGTCATCCCGGACAATTACTATCGTAAGCCCCGCCGGCCCGATATTCTTCTGCGCCCCGGCATAGATCAGACCGAAGCGCGATATGTCCAGCGGACGGGAAAGCACATCTGAAGACATGTCGGCGACGATAGGCACGCTGCCCGTGTCGGGTATCCATTGAAACTCGACGCCTCCAATGGTCTCATTGGATGTCATGTGTACGTAGGCGGCATCCTTGTCCAGATTCCACACGCCGAAATCGGGAACACGATCGAAATTGGTGTCTTGCGATGACGCCGCCACGTTTACTTTGCAGAATTGCTGCGCTTCCTTGATCGCCTTCTTCGACCATTCTCCGGTACTGACATAGTCTGCGCTCGTCTTGCCGCGAAGAAGATTCATGGGCACCATCCCGAACTGCAGTGTGGCCCCTCCCTGCAGGAAAAGCACCTTGTAGCCGGCCGGGACATTGAGCAGTTCTCGAAGATCCGCTTCCGCTTCATCCGCAATGGCGATAAATTCCTTGCCCCGGTGGCTCATTTCCATGACCGACATGCCGGAGCCATGCCAGTCCAGCATTTCTGCCGCTGCCTGCGCCATTACCTCTTCCGGTAAAACAGCCGGTCCTGCGCTGAAGTTCGTAACACGATTCATTTGCCTGACCTTTGCTAATGCGTAGTGGGCGGGATGCCGCCATTTCCGCCGTGCCCCGAGTCCTCGTCGTCTTCGGGCGGGTTCCCTTCATTCCCAGACAATCCGCCTGCTTCAAGTCCGGTCTCCGCATCACTTCCGTTGCCATTGCGTGCTTCGATCGTATGCGTGCCGCCATTCCCGTTTCCATTCACCTCATCGGCTTCGACGATTTTCTCGATTCCCGCCAGACGTGTTCCGGCGTCGAGGTTTATCAGTGTTACGCCCTGCGTGGAGCGGCCCATTTCGCGAATCTGGCTCACTTGCGTGCGGATCAGTACACCACCTGTCGAGATCAGCATGACTTCGTCCTTGTCGTCAACCAGAACGGCACCGACCAGCTTGCCGTTTCGCTCACTATGCTGAATCGCGATCATTCCCTTGGTTCCGCGGCCGTGCCGGGTGTATTCGGCAATCGGAGTGCGCTTGCCGTAACCATTCTCCGTCGCGGTGAGGACCGTCTGTTCTTCGCTTTTGGCAACCAGCATGGAGATAACCTGCTGGCCATCATCCAGCGTCATTCCGCGCACACCCCGTGTAACTCGCCCCATCGGACGCACGTCGTCTTCTTCGAAGCGAACCGCTTTCCCTGCATCCGAAAACAGCATCACATCGTGCTTTCCGTCGGTGATGGCGGTCCCGATCAAACGATCACCCTCATCGAGTTCCACTGCAATGATGCCTCTCTCGCGGGGGTTCGAAAAAGCCGAAAGGGGGGTTTTCTTGACCGTTCCCATTGCGGTGGCCATGAAGACATAATGCGCGTCGTCATAGTCCTTGACCGGCAGGACCGCGCTGATTTTTTCATCGTCCGCAAGCGGAAAAAGATTCACGACAGGCCTGCCGCGACTGGTGCGTGTGCCCTGGGGAACCTGATACACCTTCAGCCAGTAGATTTTCCCACGGGAGGAGAAACACAGCATCGTGTCATGAGTATTTGCAATGAACAGGCGATCAATGAAATCGTCTTCCTTGGTCGTCGTCGCCTGCTTGCCCCGGCCACCGCGACGCTGCGCCCGATAATCCGCCAGAGGCTGCGACTTGATATACCCGGAATGGGAAAACGTGACCACGACATCCTCCGGCGCGATCAGGTCTTCCATCGCGAGATCCTGCGTATTCAGGACGATCTCGCTCTTCCTCTTGTCGCCGTATTGTTCCTTGATCTGACGCAGTTCGTCGCCGATGATCACCGTAATCCGGGCCGGCTTCGCCAGAATGTCCAACAAGTCCGCAATCTTCTCCAGCAGCTCCTTGTATTCACTCACTATCTTGTCCTGCTCCAGCCCGGTGAGCCGCTGCAGCCTCATCTCGAGAATTGCCTGCGCCTGGGCGTCGGAAAGCACATAACCGCTGTCATGCAGTCCGAAGATCCTGTCCAGGCCTTCAGGCCGCGAGGCGTCGGATTGCGCCCTGCGCAGCATGTCCTCGACCAGCCCGGACCGCCACGCACGCGACATCAGCGCGGTCTTAGCCTCGCCAGGGGTTTGCGATTGTTTGATCAGTGCAATGATCTCATCGACGTTGGACAGCGCGACAGCCAGACCCTCCTGGATGTGGGCCCGCTCTCGTGCTTTGCGAAGGTCGTATATCGTTCGCCGGGTTATCACCTCCCTCCGGTGGGCGAGGAACGCGTCGAGCATCTCTTTGAGGTTCAGCAGACGCGGCTGGCCGTCGACCAGCGCCACCATGTTGACCCCGAAGCTGTCCTGTAACTGCGTCTGCTTGAACAGATTGTTGAGGACCACGTCCGGTAGTTCGCCTTTTCTCAGTTCAATCACGACACGCATGCCGGACTTGTCCGATTCATCCTGGATGTGGGAAATGCCCTCGATGCGCTTTTCGTTGACCAGCTCGGCTATTTTTTCCAGAAGATTCTTCTTGTTGACCTGGTACGGCAGTTCATCGACGATAATCGCCTGCCGGTTGCCTTTTTCCATGTCCTCGAAATGCGTTCGCGCGCGAATCACGATACGGCCCCTGCCGGTGCGATAGCCTTCGCGCACGCCGTGCACGCCATAGATGATGCCTGCGGTCGGGAAGTCAGGCGCCGGCATCAACTCAATGAGATCGTCAATAGTGGTTCCAGGGGACTTGAGGAGCGCGTGGCAGGCATCAACGACCTCGCCGAGATTATGCGGTGGAATATTGGTGGCCATGCCGACAGCAATGCCGGAGGAGCCGTTGATGAGCAAATTCGGGATTTTCGTCGGGAGCGCCGTGGGCTCCTGCTCTTTCCCGTCGTAGTTGGCCACGAAATCGACCGTTTCCTTGTCGATGTCGGCAAGCAATTCCGACGCGATTCGTTCCAGCCGGCATTCCGTGTACCGGTATGCAGCAGCGGAATCTCCGTCGATAGATCCGAAGTTCCCCTGCCCGTCTATAAGGGTGTAGCGCATGGAAAAATCCTGCGCCATGCGCACAAGCGCCTCGTACGTGGCTGAATCGCCGTGCGGGTGGTACTTGCCCAGGACTTCTCCGACGACCCTGGCGCACTTCACGTACGGGCGGTTCCACACATTGTTCGACTCGTGCATGGCAAACAGAACCCGCCGATGAACTGGCTTCAACCCGTCTCGGACATCAGGCAATGCACGACCGACAATCACGCTCATTGCGTAATCCAGGTACGATCGGCGCATCTCCTCTTCTAGACTGACAGGGAGCGTTTCTTTGGCAAATGAATCCATTAAGGGCCTGTAGACGAGCTTGAAGAGAGCCGGTTAAAAAAACATTGGATTTTAGCATTTCGAGAGTGCTGGAACCATACCTTTCCGGCCTTTCTCAGTGCGCACCATGAGTCCGGCTCCTCTCCCAAATGGTGTATGATCCACGCGAATACCATAGAGCTCGCCTGGCAGGCAGAGTCAACTAGAAAAAGGGGGAAATAAATTGAACACCACCAGGAAATGGGCACTTGCAGCCACAATAATTTCCGGATCGCTTTGCTCGACGGTTGCGTCGGCGCAAGGAGTCGTTCCCGGATACCTTACCGATACGCGGGGGCTCGTGGCAAAGAGCGCGTTTGGCCTGTGCTACCGGACAAGTTCCTGGACGCCGGCCATGGCGATCATGGATTGCGACCCGGATTTGCTTCCCAAACCGGCATCGGTGGCGGCTCCCGCTTCGCGCCCTGCACCTCCCCCTCCGGCGGCGGTCCAGCCTGCGCCGGCACCACCAAGGCCAGCGGCTGCGCCGGCCAAACCGGCTGCTGCCGCGGCGCCAGCGCGCTGCGACGCGACTGTAACCCTGCAAAACGACGAGATGTTTGCCTTCAACAAGGCCATCCTTACGAATTCGGCGCGTAGTCGTCTTGACAAGGACATCATCGGTCGCCTCGCCCGGTGCGCGACCCTGGAATCAGTTGCCATCGAAGGCCATGCAGACCGCCTGGGAAGCCAGCAATACAATCAGAAACTGTCTGAAAAGCGAGCCGATGCCGTCAAGGCTTACCTTGTCAGCAAGGGCACGCCTGACGGGAAGATCGAAACGATCGGAATGGGCAAGACTGTTCCTGCCAAGTCCTGTCCGGACACGAAGAATCGCGCGGAACTTATCGCCTGCCTGGCTCCGAACCGGAGGGTTTCTGTCTCCATCAAAGGACCTGGGAAATAACACGCGGCGACACTTTTTACACCCCGCCTCAGCGCGGGGTTTTTTATTTTCGCCAGCCAGTATCCCCGAAACGTAGGCATGCTCAGTGCAATGGTTCGATTTCTAACCGTCGATATCACCATGCGCCGGTGCGCGCTGCGAATCAATAAATGGAACACGTAGAATGCATCATTGATGCGCGCTGGGTCGTGCCGGTTGAACCGTCGCGAGCGGTGCTGTCCGGTTACAGTGTCGCGATCCATCACGGCAAGATCGTGGCATTGTTGCCCCATCACGAAGCGGCAACGAGATTCAGCAGCGAAAGGCACATAGGCTTGCCCAGGCACGTGCTCATTCCGGGCCTTGTCAATTCACACACCCACGCTTCCATGTCGCTCATGCGTGGACTGGCTGACGACCTGCCTCTGATGACATGGCTGGAGGATCACATCTGGCCTGCCGAGCGGGCGTTTGTATCGCCGGAATTCGTCTATGACGGAACGGCCCTAGCATGTGCCGAGATGCTGCGCGGCGGCATCACCTGCTTTAACGAGATGTATTTTTTCCCGGAATCGGCGGCACGGGCCGCGATCAGTTCGGGGTTACGCGCCTCGATCGGGCTGATTGCGATCGATTTTCCGACGCAGTACGCAAGCGATCCGGACGATTACCTGTCCAAGGGACTCGCGCTGCGGGACAAACTGCGGAACGATCCGAAAATCAGTTTTTGCATGGCGCCGCACGCACCCTACACAGTTGGCGACGCAACCCTTCTACGAATCGTTACCATGGCCGAGGAACTGGATCTGCCTATCCACATTCATCTCCACGAGACCCGACACGAAATAGAGCAAAGCATATCGCGCTACAAGATGCGTCCATTGGAACGGCTGCGCGCACTCGGCATGGTCGGACCCCGTCTCATAGCGGTGCATGCAGTGCATCTGCTTCCCGCGGAAATTGCCGAACTCGCACGATTCGGATGCTCGGTTGCCCACTGCCCGTCATCGAATCTGAAACTGGCGAGTGGTTTCGCACCGGTGGCCGCCATGCTCGAGCATGGAGTAAATGTATGCTTCGGGACGGATGGCGCTGCAAGCAACAATAGGCTCGACATCTTCCAGGAAATGAGGCTCGCCGCACTGCTGGCCAAAGGGGTGTCAGGTGACGCGCAAGCAATGCCTGCGACGGACGCCCTGCATGCCGCCACGCTGGGCGGCGCGAGAGCCCTGGGTCTCGGTGACTCTATCGGCTCATTGCTTCCGGGGAAAGAAGCCGATCTTTGCGCTGTCCTGCTGGATGGGCCTGGACTGACGCCCTGCTATGACGTGGTATCGCATCTGGTCTATGCTGCCGGACGGGAAAACGTGTCCCATGTCTGGGTAGGGGGAGAACTTCTGCTCGAGGAAGGCCGTCCGACCCGGCCAGACACCCGCGATTTGGACAAGCTCGGCTTTCTATGGCAGAATAAGTTGGCGGAAACAAAAGCTTAGTCGTCAGCCTGATGTGTTCGCAGCACTTGTGGATGAGTGCGGACTAAGTGAGACTGCTTGAGCTTGGCGCCACAGGCGCAAAGCCGGCAGGGGAGAATTAACATAAGAGGGGCAAGCATGAAGAAAAACTCAGTTTTCAATCCGGCAGTCTTTATCGCGAGTTCTGCGATTGTGTTTTCCGCAATGGCGACCAATGTGGTCGCGCAGTCCTCCACCATTTCCGGCTACCTTACCGACACGCGAACCGGCGTTGCGAGAAGCGGACATGGATTGTGCTGGCGCACCGGCTATTGGACACCTGCGCTCGCCTCATGCGAATGCGACAAGGATCTGATGCCGAAGACCGCGTGCGAACCGCCAGCCGCCCCTGCTTCGAAGCCAGCCGCTTCCAGTCCGGCCAGCCCTGCTAAACCGGCACCGGCACCGGCACCGGCACCGGCCGCGCAACCGCAGCCGGCAAAGCCCAAGCCGGCCGCTGTCCCGGTAACGGAAAAGGTGACCATGGCGGCCGATGTCCTGTTTGACTTCGACAAGTCAGCGATCAAGCCTGAGGGTCGCAGCAAACTGGACGATCTGGTCGGCAAGCTAAAAGCCGTCAACCTGGAAGTGATCATTGCGATCGGCCATACCGACAGCATTGGCAGCGACCGCTACAACCAGAAATTGTCGGTCCGCCGGGCAGAATCGGTGAAGGCTTACCTGATCAGCAAGGGAATTGCAGCCAACCGGATCTACACCGAAGGCAAAGGCGAGAAACAGCCCATAGCCAGCAACAAGACCAAGGACGGACGGCAGAAGAACCGTCGCGTGGAAATCGAAGTAGTCGGCACGCGCAGCCGCTGATTCCCGGCAAGTCACTGAAAGCCCTGCTTCGGCAGGGCTTTTTCTTTTCCGGCCTGTCCTATTAAACTCGGCTCATGGATATTTCGAACGCCCAGCCCGAACGGCCAAAGAACGCCGACTCGCGGGAGGTTGATAAATTCAGCGCACTGGCCCATCGTTGGTGGGACCCGAAAAGCGAGTTTGCGCCCCTGCACGCCATCAATCCGTTGCGGCTGCGCTGGATAGACGAGAGGACGGCGCTTGGCGGCAAGCGCATAGTTGACGTCGGCTGTGGCGGGGGCATCCTGACCGAAGGGATGGCGTCTCTTGGCGCAAGGGTCAAAGGGATAGATCTTTCCGACAAGGCTCTGCGGGTCGCGCGGCTACACCTGCTGGAGTCGCGCCTGGAAGTCGATTATGAGTGCGTCTCGGTGGAAGCGTTTTCGGCACGTGAGCCAGGCAGCTACGACGTTGTGACCTGCATGGAACTGCTCGAACATGTTCCCGATCCGGCAAGCACAATCATGGGCTGCGTCGGGCTGGTGCGGCCAGGCGGGCATGTTTTCTTCTCCACCATCAACCGCAACATCAAGTCGTATGCCTTAGCTGTAATCGGCGCCGAGTACATCCTGAAGTTATTGCCCCGGGGCACGCACGACTATGCCCGGTTCCTCCGACCTTCGGAGCTTGCGCGCCACTCTCGAAGCGCAGGATTGGCAGTAGTCGAAATCGCAGGCATGACTTACAACCCGCTGACCCAGACTTACGCGCTCGGTAACGATACGGATGTCAATTACCTCGTTCACACCGTGCGCGAAACCTCCGATGCGCATTGAAGCAGTTCTCTTCGATCTGGACGGGACGCTGGCAGACACAGCGCCCGACCTGGCTGCCGCGCTCAACCGCCTCAGGAAAGAGGCCGACTTGACCGTCCTGCCGCTCGATGCGACCCGTGCCCATACGTCAAGCGGAGCGCGTGGACTTCTCAGGGTCGGATTCGGAATTGGTCCGGAGGACGATCAGTACGAAAGTTTGAAGGAGCGATTCTTGGCTCATTACGCCAAAAGCGTTTGCCAGCACACGCGCCTTTTCGCGGGCATGCCCGAACTTCTCGCCGATATCGAAACCCGGGGGATGGCGTGGGGCATCGTGACCAACAAGGCCAGCCGCTTTACTGATCCCCTGGTCCGGATGCTGAATCTCTCCGCACGCGCGGCATGCATTGTCAGCGGTGACACTACGCCTCACACAAAGCCACACCCGGCCCCGCTGCTCTACGCCGCAGGCCTCATGGGGCTGCAGCCCGCGGCGTGCCTGTATGTCGGGGATGACCTGCGAGATGTGCAAGCCGCGCGTGCCGCAGGCATGGGCGTGCTTGCTGCGGCATATGGTTATCTGGGCACGGAAGCAGGCCCTGCCTTCTGGCAGGCAGACGCTGTCATACAGCATCCGCTCGAGGTATTGAACTACCTCTGAATGCCCCAATCTATGTAATAATCAGCTTGTAGCAAGAGGAATCGGGGGCGACCTGGTTTCGACGTGGGTTATGAAACAGCGCAGGGCATACCGAGGACCAGTCACCTCGTAAATCCATCTGGAAACGCAATAACTGCGAACGACGAACGTTTCGCCCTCGCCGCCTAAAACCGGCGAGCTCTGCACCGGCTTGTTCATGGGCCGGGCCTGACCGGGATGTAGATTCCGGGCCTGCAGCGATGCAGGCGGCAGCAGAGTCATTCACATGAGCTCGCGTGTTGCAGGGTCACTTTGCAACACGCTAAAACCAAGGTGACTCGCTGCTTGCCAGGTTGCCGGTCGTCGGGCACGCGGTAAAATCAAATGATCAGGCTAAGTATGTAGAACTGTCTGTGGACTGCTTGCGGACGCGGGTTCGATTCCCGCCGCCTCCACCATTACTCAAAGTCCCAACCCTTATCGGTTGGGACTTTTTTTGCCCGTTCCCCAGTGAAAACCGCAATGGCGTCGCGAGCGTCGCTTCGGCGGCGGCGCGATTTCCCGCCCGATTCCCGCAAATTCCTCTCTCTGTTATCAGTAG